>PFKD01000083.1 GCA_002784125.1 Flexibacter sp. CG_4_10_14_3_um_filter_32_15 | reverse complement strand
AATCAAAATCGTGTTACATTGGGAATTGCTGGTTTTTAGTAGGGAAAAGGCAAGCCTTTTCCCTACAACTATAAAATTAATAAAGCGATATCTTGAGATGCACCCATTAGAAGATGAAAGTATAATAATCAGAAAAATTGATTTAGATAATTTTGAAAAAGAGTTGGAAAACCTTTTTCCGTTTGTGAGTAGCTTATTTGAGCAAAATTTTCTTTATACGCCTATTAGTTTGGAGAGTTTTAAGGAGAAATATTTACCTATTAAACCGTTGATTAATGCTGATTATGTTTTGATTGCAGAACATGAAAAAAATAATAAAACTGAAATTGTAGGCTTTATTTTTTGTTATCCAAATCTTTATTCATCTATTTATTCTCAAGACGAAAAGCAGTTAATTTGTAAAACAATAGGCAGAAATCAAGATGATTTTTATAAAGGTCTAGGGGACACGTAATGACGTACAAAGTAGCCAAACAAGCTAAAAAAGATGGTTTTTCCGTTTTTATTCACGCCTTTATGATAAAAAATAGTTTGTCTTCAGAGCTTTCTCAGAACTTTGCAAAAAACAGTTACAGAACTTATACCCTTTATGGAATGGAGATTTAAGGGTGAGGAAATGGGAAATGGGAAATGGGAATGAAATAAAACTATCTTTTAGTATTTATGGTTGATTGGTAATAAAATTTATCGTAATTTTTGATTTGTAACTCCTAATGGGTGCATCTCAAATTAGCTACGCTGCTCTTCGGGTGTCGCTTAGTCAATTTATATTACGTAGGGAAAAGGCTTGCCTTTTCCCTACAAAAAACGACAATTTGTTATCCCCCCTCCTAATTGATTAAAAGTTTTTAATTGATAATTGATTATTTTACCTTTACTTTTATTTCCAAATTTCTACTAATAAATCTGTTTCTTCCTAGATGAAAATTTACCGTAAGGTTTCAGAGTTTCCCGAACTTCAACATACAATCCTGACAAGTGGAACGTTTGACGGCGTACATTTAGGACATCAAAAAATTATTCAGCGTGTAGTCGACCTCAAAAAGCACACTCCAAATGCTCAGACGGTTGTTTTGACATACCACCCACACCCTCGTTTGGTACTTTTTCCAGACCAAAAAGACCTAAAATTACTGACTACTTTAGAAGAAAAAGCAATTTTGTTAGAAGATTTAGGGATTGATCATTTGTGTGTAATTCCGTTTACAAAACGTTTTGCTTCTACTTCTTCTGAAAATTTCATCAAAAGAATTATTCAAAAAAAACTACAAACTCGCCAATTTGTGATTGGTTATGACCATCGTTTTGGAAAAAATAGAGAAGGAGGTTTTGATTATTTAAAAGAAAATGAAGATAGATTTGGATTTAAAGTAGAAGAAATTTCAAGACAAGACATAGAAGACAACGCAATCAGTAGCACAAGAATCAGAAAAGCCCTTTTTGATGGCGATATAGAAACAGCAAACGAACTTTTGGGCTATGAATTTTCAATTACTGGAAAAGTAGTAAAGGGAAAACAAATCGGCAGAACAATCGGCTATCCAACAGCAAATCTGAAACTAACAGACAAACACAAACTTATCCCAAAACAGGGAATTTATGCCGTCCGAATTTTTCATAAATATGAGTATTATGGTGGAATGCTTAGTATTGGTGTTCGTCCGACGATAGGAAAAAACCTTAAACAAACCATTGAAGTGAATATTTTTGATTTTGATAAAGATATTTATGATAAAGATTTGACTTTGCAGTTTGTGAAATTTTTGAGAGAAGAAGAAAAGTATAATTCATTAGATGAGCTAAAAGCACAACTAGCTAAAGATAAAGAGGAGAGTTTGGAGGTTTTGAAGGTTTGATATTTGCTACACCTATAATAATAATGGGTGCATCTCAAAATGTCGTTTTTAGTAGGGAAAAGGCAAGCCTTTTCCTAAACTAGCAATTTTTTAAAACCTTATTGACGGCTGCATTTGAGTTTCAACGACAGTTGGTTTTACTTTATTTTTCAACCCTCAACGAGGTTTCACCGTCGTTGAGATTAAAAAATAAAAATAGTAAGTAAGAGAAAAGTATAATTTCTTTTGATAGAATTTTGAATGAGTAAGAATTAATAAAAAATGGTCTTCGTTTGGAAGACTTTGAAACTATCTCATAAAATCTACCTCCTCAAAATATGCAAATATTCCACAGTTGCATTGGCTTTATATACCCTATTGATGTGCTTGTCGGATTTAAAACGTTGGTATTCTGTTTTTTTCTAACGAATAATACCAAAATAAAAGCTATTTTGCCCTTAAAACTTGGACTTTATTCAGTTACGAAAACTAAAGTTTTCGGTACGTTTTTCTTACGCTAAAGCGTAAGCTACTAGGTAGAGAATGACAGGTATAAAGTAGAAAAACACTCTTTTTAAAAATCAAGCAATTTTGTATAAACTAAAAAAGCCTTTTATCATCGCTGATAAAAGGCTTTTCGTTTTTATAGTTTAATTTATTCTACTACAAACTTTTTGGTAATAGATTCAATAGGAGTAACAAAACGCAAAATATAAGTTCCTGCTGGCAGTACTCTCATCGGAGTAACAATTATATCAGCAGCACCTTTTTGTACATCTTGTTTGTGAACAATTCTACCTACCATATCCACAATTTCTACTTGTGCATCTGTTGTCAATTTTCCTTCAAGGTTAAGATAGAAACGTGCGCCACCATTTGGATTTGGATATAGACTAACTTCTCCTTTTATTCCACTTATTACTTTTTCAAATAATATACTTCTTACAGGAGAATATTTGAATGTAGCGTCTAAATCAAACATTTTCAGACGATAATAAGAAAGTCCATCAAATGGTTCTGCATCCCAAAATTGGTAATTGAATGTTCCTTCTTGTCCTGTTCCTTTTGCATTTACACGCCCTAAAGAACCAAAAGAGTTGCTATCTTGACTACGCTCAACCATAAAGTGAGAATTATCTATTTCATTGGTTGTTTCCCAAGTTACTTTTACAGATTCTCCTTCTAGTTTAGCATCAAAACTAAGCAAATCCAAAGGTAGTGGATTGAATTGGTCTTGAGTTCCTAATGTAAAAGGACTAAAGTTAGTTATAACAGCTTGACTAGCTATAACCCCCTTTGCAGAAGCATTGGAATATCCTCCTAAAAACTTATCTGTCCATAAAGCTCCATCCCATCTTAATACTTTAAGGCTTTCAGGTTTATAGGCTACACTACGAGGGTTGTCCCAACTTAAATAAACAAAGGCAGGAGCAGAAGTTGATGTAGTTGTTCCTATTGGATCTATACGCCAGTATTCTACATGACTCACTCCATAAATGCTTGGTTCTTTTAAGTTTACGTCATATCCATCTGTGGTAGGCAAACGAGGTCCAACATAACGAACTTCGTAAGTGGAATTATTTCTAACTCCTAATCCTGCTGGGGCATAATTAGTACCATTTCCGACAGGGAACATGAAAGCATCTGCACCTTGTTTCTCTACTTTTCCTACTACATGGCTTACATTGCTTGGTCCATCAGCTGACAAAACAGGTGCTGTTGTTGAAATCCATCCAGCAACTGTATAAGTTCCACTTCCTCCAACGGTAGCATTTTCTTCAAAGACCATTTTTCTAGTACTACTTGTACCCAAAGCTATATCATCAGGAATAAATAAACCAGTATTAAAGATAGTTTGTCCATTTGATTTGATAATAATATCATCCATCATACGAAAACTTCCACCTGTTGAGCTTGCTTCTAATTGAAAGAATTTTTGAGCATTAGTTGTAAGTCTTTGTTCTGCTGTACCGTCTAAGATAACTCTACCTTGTTGAGAATTGAATACACCATTTGGCTGACATGTCCAATTTTCTGCTAAATTTATATTAAAATTGGATGCTGTAGTTTCTAGGGTATTATTATTCTCAATGGTTAAGTCTCCTCTGATTACAACATTACCTAATAGATTTTTGGTAACTGCTCCACCAGTTGGACTACGCAAAATAACATCTCCATAAATTGGATTATTTATTTCAGTATTTGCTACACCTGCACCACCTGCAATGTCATTTCCTGCAACACTAGAGTTGTAAATAACAATACTTTTGATAGCCGATGCTGGGCTTAAATTTGTATTTCCTCTAGTAAAAAGAGTTGGAAATAAAGTAGCTTGCGTTCCTGTTCCTAAAACAAGTTCTGAACCATCTCTGACTACTAAATTGTCATTTGAGTTTCCGATAATCTGAACACCCATATCTTCAAAACGAACTCTATAATCAACTGTCAAATCTCCATCTACGGTAAGGGTTGTATTTGTTGCTATTACAGGGTCTGCATCAATTTGTTTTGTAAAGTTTGCTCCTGCTGCATTATGACCAGATGTTAAGAATAAATTACCATAAATAGGTTCACTTGACACAAGCTGTCCAGTTCCTCCTCTACGAGATTGATAACGCACAGTAGAATTATCATCTAAATTGATTCTAGCTCTTTCATAATTGGTAGGGAAAACTGTTGGTACACCTCCATTATTCAATCCTACATAAAGCGTTGCACCATTTTCCATAGTAAGTGTTCCTGCTGCTGTACTTGTACTTCCAGTAACTTGGTTTCTATTATCTTCAAAACGACTTCCAGTTCTTATTGTAAAGTTATTACGAATGCGTGTAGGGTCTTGTAGTGTTTTGATAGCTGTAAATTCATTTCCTGATTGAATAATCAAGTTATAATATGAATCTGTTCCTGTTGCAATTCCATTTAATCCTGCGCCTCTTACAAGTTGATTTGCGCTACTTCCTGTATTATAGATAACCGTTGTTAGGTCATCCAGAACAACCGTTCCGAAAGTAAGAGGAAATTGAGTTGCAATGTCAGTTCCTCCATTTGTACCTAAAGTAAGCATACTTTCTCCTAAAGGAACATCACTATTCATAGTAACAGATTTTGGCGCAAGTCCTCTAATTTGATTTCCTTCATCAATCAAATGATTTCTTGGGTTGATAAGAAGATTTCCATTTATATCTGCTGTAAGTCCTACATTTGTACCTGCTGGGTCGGGTCTAAAACGTTTTTCTATCAATGCAGCACCTGTAGAATTTGGAGCTGTTAGGGTAACATTTCCATAAATAGGCTCATTAGACATAAACTGAGCAACATCTGAGTTATAGATTGTTTCGTGGTTATTTGCATCTAGGGTAATATTTGCTCTTACAAATACAGTAGGAAATAGTGTAGCTACGGTTTGGTTTCCAAGTATTAGTTGCGTATTTGCTTGTGCTTCTAAGTTTGGAGTACCTATGCCTACAATCTGATTTCCATCATCTATCAAGCTATTGAAGTTTTCTATACGTAATTCACGTCCTACTCTCATTTCAGCATCACTCAATAGATTATGTCTAGTAACTGTTTTTGGAATAATGGTAGCCAATCCTGTTGCTCTCAATCTAACAGTAGAATAGGTAAATCCAGCAGCTACTTCTTGTGCAGCACCTGCATTATAAATAATAAATGAGTTATTTCTAAAGTCTATTTTTCCACCTGTGCCAATATCATCAAGTTCTCCTGCATTAGTAAATTTAGGGAAAACAGTTGCGATATTGTTAGCTACTACGTTGGTCGCACCATAAAGAGCTGCAAATTCCGTATTCGTAGGAGGAAAAGTTATTCCGTTAGGCTCAAAACTAGAAACAGGGTATGTATTTTGTCCTCCATTTTCATTTGTTCCTAAATAAAGAGTTGCATTATTATTCATACGGAAACGATTACCCGTATTAAAGTCATTTCCTGTAATTTGGAATCCCATATCACGAATACGCTGATTATCATCAATGAAAAAGTCTCCATTAATGGTAGCCGTACCTGTGAATCTTTTGGTGTTATTTCCACCTCCTGCACTATTTAAATATAACGTACCATAAGTCAGCCCACGAATAAGCTGATCATCAGGACAGCGATATTCTACTATTGATGCTTTGTTCTGAGTTGTGACTCCATTTTCAGGAGTATAAACATTATTAGCAAAACCATCAGGTGTTCCATCCGAAAGAGTAATATTTGCTCTAGGATAACAAGTAGGAAATGTAGTTGCTCTATCATTTACACCAAGGCGTAAAAGTGTGTTATTGTACATATAGACTGTTCCTGTAGTATTACCTCTAATTTGGAAACCATCATCTTCAAAAAGTCCACTTACAATATGAAAGTTGTTATAGATAGATACTGTTGTATTAAGTTCTACTCTACGATTAAAGTTTTTTTCAATAGTAAGATTATAAAAAGGGCTTCCACTACATCCTGTTAGTGCTATTGGGTCAGTACATTCAGAACAAGCTGCCCCCGTTTGGAAGTCTCTTATTGTGATTTCTGCTTGTGGTTCTCCATAGAAAGTTACTGTACCTGTTCCAGCAATAAATTTTCCTTGAGGTAGTGTACCAGTTGGTAAATTGATTGTCCAATTGTGGTCTAAACGAATATTATGATTTTCAGCTCTGAGTTCTCCATAATTAATGGTTAAGTTTCCTCTTCCCCCTGCATTAATTCGCATAGAGTCTACTAATGTCCAATTATCATACGGAGAATCAAACTCTACTGGTCCATTAAAACGAGAACCTCTTGATTGTATTGTTTTAGCTTCTCCTACTGCAGTTCCTTTAAACTCAAAAAGTCCTTGAAAACGATTCCAATTTCTATCTGAGGCAAAGTCAGCAAATAAAAGATTTCCGAATACTTGTACTGTATGAAGATTATCTCCTCTGAGCCTTCCACGAGTGGCATTGGTTGCAGTCCAAGTCATGTCTTTACAATAAGAAAAGAAGTTGTCAATATTTACAGCATCAGCAGGGCTATCAAAAGAAAGTGTCGTAAACCATACATTATCATTAGCTGTAGGGATACAACCTTGAGGCGCACCTGTTGAGTCTCCGATTGCCTAGTGATTATCATCTCCTAACGCATTCCAATCACCTCCATTAGTAAATCCTGCAATTCCATCATTGATACTTGGCACCCAATAAAAATCTCTAGCTGGTTGGTCATTTATAAAAGTAATATTGGTATTATTTCCTACATCTGATACTGTCGCAGGGTCTGCCTCTACTATTTGGAGTCCACTTGCATCTATATCATTATTAAAAATATCTTGCATGAATGTGTAGAGGAAACCATTTGTTCCTATATGTGCTGTTTGAAAGTCAATTTGAGCTTGTTCACCTGTCAGATTAGAACGAATATTAATCCATCCTGCACAACTTTCTCTTGCACGAATAAAGTTATTAATCGTCGTTATTCCATTATTGCCATTAATAGGATTACTGTTTGGGAAATTAACCACATCAAAACGAGATAAATTCATATTATCTATTGTCAAATCATTATTAAAGGTCAAGACATTATTTTCTCCTACATCCATATCTCTAATAACAGAAACATCTGGATTTAAAAATTCTATACGACTATCATTTCCAGTAATAAACTTAGTGCCTGCTGGTGCTGGTGTAAAGTTTACTCCTCTACGAAAGCGTACTTGTATTGTTGCATTTCCTCCTGCTGCTTCTCCAAACTCTACTTGAGCGTGAAAGATAGGTCTTGCTCTGAAGTCTATAATAGCTTGTTGAGCACCGGAAGATTGTATAAACAAAGTGTTTCTAAATCTTGCTTCTGTATTTGCATTTCCATAAAAGAAAACTGTATTTCTAGTCCCAAAAAGATTTACAGGAGCTAAGAATTCATTTACTCTATTTCCATTTCCACCGACACTTCAACGAGCTTGTCCGACTCCTAAGAAAGTAAGAGGAGCATTTGCTGTAAAGTGATTATTTTGGCGCATATAAACTGCATTCCCATTATTTGTTGTGCCAGCTATACTTACTGGGGCATCAAAAACATTGTCATCAAACCAGTTTATTCTTGTGTTTTGTCCAAAATTAATTGCACCATTAAATAGATTTCTATCTGCTAGGGCAGTGGGTGGTGTATTATCAATTCCTCTAAAATCTACATTTGCTTGATTAGGGAATGTAATTACACCATACGTTTTGGGTGCATTTCCATTAACATTGAAAACTAAACCATCTTGTAGTGCAGTAATATTTCTAAAAGTAATACGGCTACCATTATTTTCATTATCTGAGGATTCAATATTTACAATATTTCCACCCCCTGTATTATCAACAAATAGATTAGGAATTATCTTGGCTTCTGAACCCATCTGCATGTTTATATCTCCAACCCCTAATAAATGAAGTTCTGAATCAACAGTAGAGCTTAGTACAAAGTTTGGAGAGTTCCCTCTAAAATCTACTGCCAAGCCATTGTTAAGGGTAACGTCTGTTCTAGAACCATTTAGGTTTAATTCTCTTGTTGGGTCTCCGATTCCATTAGCAATCGTGAATACATCAATAATTTGTGCCGTTAGTTGATGATTTGCAGGGCTTGTTGCAAATGTTCCATCTACTAAGTTGAATGTTTGAGCAGTTTCAAAATCATCTCCAAGTTGCCACACTCCAGTTCCTAGTGTATTATCATGAAAAGTAGTATTTCCTTTAAATGATTGTGTTGCTGAGGTAATTATATTTGTACCTGTATTGGTATTTCTAAAAATTGCTTCTCCCAAAAATGTAAGATTCATATCAGTAATAAGCGTAACTGAGCCTCCCATTTGCAAAGTAAAAGCATTTGTTCCTTGCAAAATTGGTGTTCCTGTTGCACCTGTCCAAGTCATATCTCTTGTTTCTGCATTTACGTCAATATTTACAGTTTGACTTGCTCCTCCAAATGAATTAGCATCAAAAAACACATCATCGTTTAATGTAGGAGGACATTCTCCTGTCTGTCCACCCGAAACAAGTGACCAGTTATTTGGGTCATTCCAATTTCCAAGTGCAAAATCGGCTGTACTTGCTCCTGTTGCTGCTGCTGGATTTCCGTTGTGTACCCAATACAGCGTTCTTGTTGTAATTGTTGAGAAGTCTATTCCTGTATTGTTTCCTCCATCTGTTCCACTCAGAACAGTAACTATTGTACCTATGTTATTTATATCTGTTACTATTACATTTTCCCACGTTTGAGCGAGAGTAAAATCTACTGTTGCTGCATTTCCTGCTGACGAAGAACGAATAATAATATCAGTTGTACAGTCTGCAATAGCTACAAAGTTTCCAGTTATGGTAGTACTTGTGTTAGGACTGAACTCAAATATATTCGATTGTGATAAAATTACATTACCAAATACATTTTCAGGTGTAGATGTATTTTGGAGTGAAAATAAACTTCCTGCTCCTAAGGTAACATCTCCATTAAACCTGTTTCGTCCATTTCCTGTAAAACGAATACCTGTTGCTGCTGTCCCTGCTACTGTAAAAGTACCTTGGAACTGATTTTCTCCTATAAAGTTAGCTTGTGAACCTGTTCCGAAACTGATATTTCCTTGAAAACGATTACTAGTCGGAGTAGTCGTACCTCCATTAAAGCTGGCTGTAACACCATTTGGAAAAGTGAGAGGTTCTGAATAGGTTTTGCGTGAAGTTCCTTGTATATCCAAATTAGCGTTTGCATCTATGGCAATGTTTCTGAATGTAATTATTTCTGTTCCATTACCTGTAAAAACATCAATATCGGCTGCATTCCAAATTATATTAGGCAATGTTTTTACTTTTGAACCTGTATGAACAATAGAATTTGTAGCTACAGTAAAATTAAATAAGGCATTTACATCAGCCGTAAATGTAAAATTGGCATCATTTCTAAAATCTAAATCCAATCCTGTTGCCCTAAGTATGAATGTAGAGTTACCCATATCTAATGAACCATTTGCACCATTTGCATTCAATACACGAATACGAATATTAAAATCATTCGTAACCAAATTTCCATTTACAATATTTAGATACCCATCATTAGGAAAACGATAAGACAAATTAAATGCAGAGGCAAGTGTCCATGTAACAGGGTCAGCCACAGCCATAACTGCATTTTTATCGAAGAAAGCATTATCAAAATGTTTTCCATTTGTATTTTCATTTGGAATTCCCCAATTAATCGTATTATTCGTCGTGGCTGCTGCACTTGGAATGGCATTGGTAGCAACAAAATAAATATTTCTAATCTCATTGGGAGTATTGCCACCTGTTCCGACGGTCATATTAGGTATAAAAATAAGATTTCCACCTACATACAAGTCTGTATTTGCCGTTACTGAACGTAAAAATGGGTCGTTAGTTGCGCCTGTCCAAGTCATATCTCTACAAAAGGCATCTACATTCATATTAACAATCTGATTGGCTGCTGAAAATGAATTTGCATCAAAGAATACATTGTCATAAATAGTCGGAGGACATTCGCCTGTCGTTCCACCAGAGGCTGAAGACCAGTTTGCTGCATCATTCCAATTTGCTGTACTTCCTGCACCTGCTACGCTGTGTACCCAATACAAATCTCTGCTTACTTGATTTCCTGTAATATTTGTATTTCCACCTACTGTTCCATTACTAATATTAGGAATATTAGTTGTAGCTAAAATATTATCAGCATTTACTCCAGTCCAATCTTGAGCGTTTGCAAAATCTACTGTGGCTTGTGTAGGAGGTGCATTTGAAGTAAGTGTAACAGGCGTAGCACAAGAACCTACTGTATTTATATTTCCTGAAATAGAAGAAGTAGCTACCGAACTAAATGCAAATGTACTTCCATTATTTATATTGATAGTAGAAAATGAATTGTTAGAAGCTATTGGCATATTACTAAATGTAGCCGTTGCCGTTGTGCCTAATGTAAAAGCACCGATAAAAGTATTATTTTTTGCCCCACCTGCTAAGAATGCTCCATTATCTCCAATAGTTACTGTTCCTGCAAAATTATTATTTCCTGCTGCTGTACCGAAATTCAATGTTTTATTATTTCCAGCCGTTACATTTCCTGTAATGTCGTATCCTCCACTAAAATTAGTTGTTGCTCCTGTTCCCAGTGTTATATTTCCATTTATTGTATTTCCTAAATTAGTTGCTACACCTGTAATTGTTCCACCTACATTATTTCCAGTAGTGATATTTTGATATACTTTAGGAGAAGTTCCGTTTATGTTTAGTTGTCCTCCATTGCCAGTAGTAATATTTCCAAACGTAATTGGATTTGCGTCAGAGCCTGTATTTATTGTTCTATTTCCTGCTCCTGTATAATTAAGATTAGAAATCGTTTTGGCTAAAATTCCAGTTTCTATTGTAGTAGTATTGCCAGATATATTTATCGTACTTGTACCAGAGTTTAGCGTAAAGTTTGTATCATTTCTATAATCCAAAACAGTTGTGGCAGCACTTGTAAGCGTAATTGCTGAAGAACCCAAATTGAGTGTTCTGTCAGGAGTCGTTATATTACTTGTAGAAAGTGTACCAGAAGTTACATTTTGATTATTTGTATTAAAAATACCAGAGTTGAGCAAAATTTGGTTTCTGACAACAAAATCATCTTGTAATGTCCACTCCCCTGCTGCTCCAGTTTCAAAACGTACTCTATTAAGTCCTTTTCCATTCATAGTTATGGTTTGAGAAGTAGCAGATGCAAATAACATTAAGCCTTCATAAGTAGGAGCAAGTCCTGTTTGAGTCATTCCTGCTGCAAGAGTCAATGAACCTGTAAGTGTAAATTCTCTTATTGCTGCACCTGCGAGAGTAGGTGTATTAGTTACACCTGTCCAGTTCATATTTCTACATGTTCCATTAATATCTACTGTTACTATTTGTCCTGCTGCATTAAACGAAGATGCATCAAAATTTACATCATCATTAGCTGTCGGAATACATTCTCCACCAGTTCCACCACTTGTCAAAGACCAATGTGTTTCATCAGACCAATTACCTGTTCCTCCTACCCAAAATAAAGTTCTTCCTGCTGTCGTATTATCTATAAAGTTTCCTGTTACTACTACACTAATGCTATTTACAGTTACATTTGCACCAGTAGAATTAATGGCACTTACATTGACTCCACTCCAAGTTTGTGGGTTTGTAAAATTAACAGGGGCAGTAAATGCGCCAGTTGCTGTAAGAGTTACAGGATTAGAACAATTTCCATTTGGAGTAAATGTACCTGAAACAGTTGCTGTTCCTCCAGTTGAAGAAGAAAATCTAAATGTAGATCCTGCTCCAACAGTAACATTACCAAATGCAGCTAAATTACCATTCGAAAAGTTAGTAGTTGTGGTGGCATTTGCTGTAAAGTCTCCTACAAATGTATAAAAACTAGCACCTGCAAAGTCAATACTTCTTGTTGCTGCAATAGTTGTTGTTCCGTTTACAGTAAGTGTATTTGCAGCAGTAAAAGTAGCACCAGCAACATCATAATTAAAATTACGAACAGGTGCAGCTACATTCAAAGTAACTGTTCCACCTGCAAGTCCAGAGTTCACATTAAAGTTTACATCATCATTTGCTGTTGGAATACACTCTCCTCCTCCTGTTCCACTTGTGAGCGACCAGTGTGTTTCATCATTCCAGTTTCCTGTGCCTCCCACCCAAAATAAATTTCTGTTTACTGTTGCATCTGTAATTCCTGTGCTAGTTGTGATTGTACCACTTTGTAGAGTTACGCTTCCTGTTGCAGCTATATTTGTAATATTTGTATTTGTCCAAGTAGCTGCTCCTGTAAAAGTAACATTTGCTGCACCACCAGTAGAATTAATCGTATTTGGGGTTGCACAAACAGTAGTGGAATTAAATGCTCCTGTAATTGTAGTGGTAGCATCAGGCGTAAAACTAAATGTAGAACCATTTCCAATAGTTATGTTATTAGAAAAAGCAACGGCATCAGAAGTAGTAAAACGTGTTTGAGAAGCTGCAACGGCTGTATACGCTCCTGTAAAAGTATATGTATTTGCCCCTCCGAAAGTAATCGCTTGAGTAGAAGAGTTTGTAGAAGTTCCACCTATGGCAAGACTGTTTGCCCCATCATAAGAAAAAGCATTTCCACTAAACGTAAAATCATTAGCTACTGCTGCAACATCTAATGTTACGGTATATCCTGCTGCTCCAGAGTTAGCATCAAAGAAAACATTATCTGCTACTGTTGGAGCGTTGGTATGAAAAGTTGTACTTCCTGATGTAGTAGCCCAATGATTAGCAAAATCATTCCAATTACCAGTTCCACCAACCCAATAAAAATCGGCAGCATTTAATTGGAAAGATAAAAAGAAGGAAAAAAGGAGAAGAAATAATGTCTTCCCTTTCCTACTGAAAAAAGGATAGCATTTTGTATTGATATTTTGCATATTTTTTTAAATTATAAAAAGTGGTAATTACTTTTTGCTTTTGTAATTTAATTATAAAAAAAGTAATAATTGTTTTTTAGTTCAGAAGTAGTGTTTATGATAGTGTAATAATTTTTTACTATGTTCGTATTTCTACAACTATATAGCTAAAAATTAGTTTCTGAAAGTTTCAGAACGAATTTTATTTATGAATAATCAAAGATAGTTTTTTACTTTAGTAAGAGCAAACAAAGAGAACTAGTTTTAATTAAAGCTCGCATGTTCATTGTTTAAAATAAAAAAAATAATATTTTATAAATATTATTTTTTGTTTAAAAAGTAAGTTAGATAAGATTATTTTTAGCTAAAAATAGTCACAAATTATTATGAAAAAAATGACAATAGTTTTTAACTAAACGCTAATTTTTATTAAAATAGTATAAAACTCAACACTTATTTGTCTATTAATTCATCATAAACTACAGTTTTTTGAAATATTACTTTTTTAAAAAAATTTGGTTGTATAAATAACAATATGAGTGACATTTTTCAAATTCTGTAAATTGACCAATTTTTGACAAAATAATAGTTTGCTTTTTTTCATAAAGTAGGGTTTGCAAACCCTACTTTATGGAAAAAAGACATTTATACAGAATAAAATTTGGCAAAGATTTACCTTTTTTTAAATGTCACTCATGTTGTTATATTACCAAATAAAATAAGGCAGTACCCTGAAACCTCGTTGATACTTAAGATATCGTCCGTCAAGATTGGGCTGCCT
>PFKD01000303.1 GCA_002784125.1 Flexibacter sp. CG_4_10_14_3_um_filter_32_15 | reverse complement strand
ATGTTTTAGAGGGTTAGTATATTCTAAAATAGCTAAATCCACAAGATTTTGATTAAAAAATAGTAAAGTCAAACTAAGAAACAAAGAAAAATAGAGTTATACAAGGATTAAATCAGATAAAAAAACGACTATTCTTTAGACTTTAGACTTACCATTTTTTATTTGTTCCTCAAGTCTTTATATCATTTGAACGTAGCTAATTTGATTTATCAAATTGGTGTTTTTTACATCAAACGCATTTTGAAGAATAACGAAGCTAATTTTACTACACTACAAAAAAAATATCCTTCAAAATTCTCTTTTCTATCGAAAATATTAAATTATATTAAAAAAACAGTTCGTTTTTTCTTATTTTTACTTTCCTAAAATCACACTAGCACAAAAAAGATACACATTTTCCAAAAAAATATGGATTTCAAACTTACACCTGAAATAGAAGAGAAGATAAAATTATTAGCTATCAAATATGAGTCGATGGGACAAGATTTGACGGCTTATTTAGATGGTTTGCTGTATGCAAATTATCTTACTTATTGGGATTATATTCATTTAGATACCCTTTTGAGCCTTCAAGACCCAAAAACAGACTTCCCAGATGAAACCATTTTTATTACGTATCATCAAATAACAGAGCTGTATTTTAAGCTCATCAAGCACGAACTAAACCAAGTAAGTTGGTTAAAGGATAGCAATGGTAAAATATTTTTGGAAAAGGTAAGACGTGTAAATCGTTATTTTAGACATTTGGTAAATTCGTTTGAAATAATGGTGGAAGGAATGGAATATAACGAATTTTTGAAATTTAGAATGTCGTTGCTTCCTGCGAGTGGTTTTCAGTCGGCACAATACCGTCAAATAGAAATTCTATGTACTGATTTTCGTTTTTTGGTGGAAGCTAGTCAGCGTGATTTGTTTGATGAGCATTCACGTATCGAAGAAATGTTTGGGTATGCGTATTGGAAAAGAGGTGCAATAGAAACAGAATCAGGTCTGAAAACGCTTACTTTACGCCAATTTGAGCGTAAATATTCAGAAGATTTATTAAAACTTACCAAACGCTGCCGAACTCGTAACCTATGGTTTATCTTTTCTAATCGTCTTCAAGATTCTAGTTTGAAAGACAAAATTATACACGAACTTCGCACTCTTGATGCCCTTGTAAATATAGATTGGCGACTTTCACATTTTCAAGCTGCCGTTCGTTATCTAAATCAAGAAACACAAGCCATTGCAGCAACCGGAGGTACAAACTGGCAAAAATACCTTCCTCCCAAATTTCAAAGACAGGTTTTTTATCCTTCTCTTTGGAGTGAAGAAGAGTTGAAAAACTGGGGTAAATCTTGGGTTATTCAGCACGTTGGCTCTCGTACTCGTGTAAATACGCCTTCCCTTTCTGATTCTTTTCCTTCAGAAGGAAAACCAAATTCTGCTGATAAAAATTCAACTGGTCTAGCTGAGTAGAAAAGTAAATAAAAACAATAGAATTATTTTTTTCTAAAAAAAGAGATTAGGAATTAGTAACCTAAAAAATATTTTTGTTATCTTTGCAGCCTAAAATTTTATTCAAAAAGAGTAAATTTTTTGAGATAATAAAGAAATAACAAACGAAATTGTGTTCTTTAAAACCCTAAGGGTGTTAAAGACCCTTAAGGTCTAAAAAAATCAAACATAAAATCAAAATGGCAAAAACAACGGACAAAAAAACAGTAAAAGCACAAGCTAAAGCAGGTCAAAAAACTGAAGAACAAGAAATAAATCCAGATATCGAGGCTGGAACAGAACAGTTTTACCAAGCTGTAGAAGCTGACCGTTTGCAACAAAGCATCTTAGAAGTAAGCGAAAACAAAGGATTAAGAAATGGAATTCTCGGTATTTTGGGTTTAGTAGCTGTTGCTATCATAGGAATTTTTGCTTGGCAATGGTATGTTACTCAACAGGAAGCAAAAGCTCAAAAAGAACTTTTTTCAGCACAGTTTTATTTCGAAAATGACTCTTTGAATACAGCACTTAAAGGAGATGCTTCGACTACAGTAGGTATTGAAAAAATTGCTGATGAGTATTCTATGACAAAAGCTGGCGATTTGGCTGCTTTTTATGAAGGAGTAGCTTATCTTAAAGAGGGAAAGTTCAATGAAGCTATCGAAAGTTTGAAACAATTTGATGCTGATGATTATTTAGTTCAAGCTAGAGCCTATTCTTTAATCGGAGATGCGTATATAGAACTTGAAAAATTAGATGATGCAATTACGTATTACAAAAAAGCAGCTAATCATTCTCCAAATGATTTCTTTACACCAGAATATTTGATGAAATTAGGTTTGGCTTACGAACTTAAAAATGATTTTGCAATGGCTGCACAGGCTTACGAAACAATCGTAGAAAAACATAAAAAATCAGATATGGTAAACAAAGCAAAGCGTGCTTTGGGTCGTGCTGAAAGCATGAAAGGCAAAAAAGCTGCTTAGTTTTAATCTGTAAATATTAATTTATAAAAACCTCCTTTTAATTCTTTTGGAATTGAAAGGAGGTTTTTTGTAGCGAACAATTTTATTTTGCATTTTGAGTAGGGACAATGCATGCATTTTCCCTACATAAACACCATTTTGCAAGATAAAATTTGTTTATTTTTGTATGAAAATCTTTTTTGATAAAAATCAATTCAGAAAAACTACATCTTTTCTGACTTTCTCTCTCCATTTATTGCCATACGTTTTTTCTAAATGTTCGAAGATAGTTTCATTATATTCTTTCAAACATTCCCTTGCAGGAGGTGTACACCCAAAATCATAGTATTCTATATTGAATTTTCTCTCAAATTTAGTATCTGCTTTTGAGTTTGCAAGAGGAGCAATCGAACCAACAAGCAGAAGTTTTATTTCTTTATTTTTGATGTCTTCTAAGGCTTTTTGTTTGTTGTATTTGCATTCAATTTCCACTTCAAAGTTTACGATTGTAACAGTATCTTCTAGCTTTACTCTTTTAATTATGGTATCATAACCAAAGCCAGCTAATAATTTTACATCATACATTTTGCCTAATTCTAAATTATGGATTTCATAATTTCCTAAACTATCTGTCATAATTAGCCCATAATTTCCTTTCACATACATAATATGTGCTTCATTGATAGCCGATTTTCCAGTATTTGTACAAATAACTTTTCCTTTTATTTACTCTACCCTACTAAAAAGGTAAATTTTGCATAAAAAAAAAGAAAAGTATATTTTTGAAGTGTCTAATCATCAATAGGGTAAACGC
>PFKD01000429.1 GCA_002784125.1 Flexibacter sp. CG_4_10_14_3_um_filter_32_15 | reverse complement strand
CTCTAACTTTAAATATTACTATTTAATATTGAATTGATATAATTATTAAATAATACCAAAATTTTGAATAAAAGGGTGGGGAATGACAGATTTAAGACTTATGAAAATTCTATTTTTACCGTTGCTTGTGTCCTTACAAGCAACACATACACTACCTCATTTTCAGCGCAAAGCTATACGCTAAGCGAACTGAAAAAACAGAATTACGAACAGGAAATCCAAATCTATCTAAAAAAACGCTATTTCTTCCCCAATAGTGCCGAAATTCTGTTGAAAACCATTGCCAGCCACCCGTTTCGTATCGAAAACCAAAACCAACTAACCAACCGACATCAAAATCATGGGTTGCCCAACGCAAATCAAAACTAGGGTTGTTATCATACTTTACTTGCCAAAGATAAGCTGCTGAAACGGCTGCCGAAACTTGATAATGCCAATAATTTCCTTCAAAAATATATGAAAACGAATATTGATTTTCTAGATAATGCAATCGTAAAGGAATAACATTAGGTCTTTCTATTCCTATATTTCCTCCAATTTGATTGTATAAAAGTTGTGGACGAATACGCCAGTCCTCTTTCAATTTTATTTCTAAAAAACCACCTACCCCATAAGCCAAACGACGTATATTTTCAAGGTTTCGTATTCTTGAATAATTTCCTTGTGTTAGAAAACCTGCTGATAAAAGTTGTGCATTTACAGGATTTATAAACAAAAAAAATAACAAAGAAAAAGAAATCAAAAATATATTTCTCTGTATTGAAAAGCTGTATTCCTCTGTGTCTTCTGCCAACTCTGTGTTTAAAAATTGTATTTGTATTCTCCTTATTTCTCTATTAACTCTGTGGTTCAAATCATTCAAGCATACAAAACAAAAATTGTCGGTATTTTGTGTAAGTTGGGTATTTCTTTTTTCCATTCTGCCACCGTTTTTGTTTTGATAAATTGATTTTTAGAAGTAATATTTGAAGCTACACAAAGCCGAGTTTTTGGATTCAATACTTTTAAAATGTCAGTTAGTAAAGAATTATTTCGATAAGGTGTTTCCATAAAAATCTGCGAACGTTTTAATTTCTGACTTTCAGATTCTAAATTTTTGACTTCGTTTTTTCGTTGATTTGCATCAATAGAAAGATAGCCATGAAAAGCAAAATTTTGTCCATTAAAACCAGAAGCCATCAGCGCAAGTAAAATTGAGGACGCTCCCACCAAAGGAACAACTTCAATATTTTTTTTGTGTGCATATTCGACAGCCAATGCCCCAGGGTCTGCAATACCAGGGCAACCAGCTTCTGACATAATTCCTATTTTTGTAGGCTCATTATTTTCATCTTTTTGAGGAATTTGTTTGAAGTAACTTTCCAACTCAGTTTTTGTAGTCTTTTTATCTAATTGAAAAAGAACTAAATCATCTATAACAATTCCTAGCTTGAGAGCAGAAATAAAACGCCTTGCTGTTCTTAAATTTTCTACTAAAAAATATTTTGTTTGCCGAATAATCATCGGTATTTCTTCCGAAAGGCTTTCTTTATTTCCTTCTTCTAACCAAATTGGAATTAAATATATTTTCATTTTATAAACTAATTACTACTGAAAAATAATAAAATAACACAAATATAAACTAAAATTAACAAATCGTTCACTTACTAAATATCAAGAGTGGCTAAATGAAATACTACCTTTGTGGTCAGTAAAATATCATTCAATTCAACAAACAGCCAAACACTTAATTCATCTTGAATTTACCTCTGCAAAATAATCTTCCTAACCTTACTCCGAGAAACGAAGATAAAACAAATGTTTCAAAACTACTACTTCGTATCGTATATGCAGTATTGATTGTGTGTTTGTTTTTGGTTTCGATAGATATGTTGATGAGTGCTTTTCGTTTGTTTGGAAAAGGAGTAGCAAATAGCATTCTTTCAGTTTCGGCACATCCTTTTGTCGGAATTTTTGTAGGGCTTTTGATTACAGCAATCTTACAAAGTAGTTCTACCGTTACGGCAATGGTTGTGGCAGCCGTTGCAGCAGGCGCACTCACTATCGAAACGGCAACTCCTATTATCATGGGAGCAAATGTAGGTACAACCATAACCAGTGCCATTGTTGCTTTGGGGCATATTTCGAAAAAGAAAGAACTCAGAAAAGCCTTTGCAGCAGCTAGTTTGCACGATTTTTTTAATGTCTTGACAGCTCTTATTCTTTTCCCATTAGAATATTATACTCACTTTTTATCCAATTTGGCTAAATTTGTAAGCGAATTACTTCCTTTTTCAGCCAAATCAGGTCGTTTTATTCCTTCTATTATTTCTATTCCGTCTAATTTTGTTGTAGAGCAATTACAAGATTATCCTATTTTGATTCTAATTTTTGCCATTCTTTGCTTGTTTTTAGCTATTCGACTGTTTATCAATCTTTTAAAAGAGCAAATGATAGGAAAGCAAAGACAACAGATGCATAAAATTTTCTTTGGAAGTATTTGGAAATCATTTAGTTGGGGGTTTATCACGACGGCAGCGATTCAGTCTAGTTCGGTTACGACATCTTTAGTAGTTCCTTTGGTGGCTACTCGTAAAGTAAACATTCAAAAAGCCTTTCCTTTTGTTGTAGGAGCAAATATTGGCACTACACTAACGACACTTTTGGCAGCTCTTTTCAAGTCAGAGGCCGCTATTACGATTGCGCTTGTTCATATTTTGTTTAACCTTATTGGTGCTATGATTTTTTTGGTCATTCCTTTTATGAGACAAATTCCTATTTCGCTTGGACAGCGTTTGGGAATGGCAGCTATGAATAATCGAAGTAGTGCCTTGGCTTATTTGTTAGTTGTGTTTTTTGTTCTTCCTTTTGGAATGATTTATAGTTCTTTTCAACAGAATGCCTTAGATTTGCAGAAAGTAAGTAAAACAGACACAAAAAAAGATTCTTCTTCCGTCCAAGTAAAAAAAAAATAAGTTTGAAAAAACAAACATTAATTAGCAGTTTAGAAAAATAACTAAATAAAAAACAATGGATTTACACATCGTATTTATGATTTTGGGTTTTGGTTTTGCAGCCTATTCGGTGGTAGGTAATGATGTAATACAAACACTAGGAACGTTTATTAGCTCAAATGGAAAAACACCTTGGTATTTACTTTGGGCTTACACAGGATTTATTTTGACGAGTGTACTGTTTTATGGTTGGTATTCTGGACAAGGCGTTGCGTATGGAAGACTCAACAAAATTCCTTTTCCTGAAGTATTGCAATGGTGGCACGTTTTGCCTCCTTTAGTTTTACTGATTATTACTCGTTTTGGGATTCCTGTCAGTACTACTTTTTTGGTCTTGAGTGTCTTTGCGACCAAGAATATTGGAAGCATGGTTACCAAATCAGCTTTGGGTTATTTAGTTGCTTTTGGTGCTGCTGTTACTGTTTATTTCTTAATAAGTAGATTTTTTGAAGAGAATTTTATACGAAAAGAAATAAAGAAAAACGAAAAGCGAATTTGGACAGTCTTACAATGGATTTCGACAGGATTTTTGTGGTCGCAATGGTTGATTCAAGATTTGGCAAACATTTATGTTTATCTTCCTCGTGGCAATGACCTTTCTACTACTGCTTTTGTCTTATCGATGCTTATGTTAGTAGCTCTTTTGGGTTATATTTTTTATAGCCGTGGTGGCAAAATTCAGAAAATTGTTACTTCCAAAACCAATACTACTGACATTCGTTCGGCTACCATTATTGACCTTATTTATGGAATAGTCTTATTTGTTTTCAAAGAAATGAGTGATATTCCGATGAGTACAACATGGGTCTTTGTAGGTCTTTTGGCAGGGCGTGAACTAATGATAAACCTTCGTATAAATATGCAGGCAGCTTTTGAAGCTCGTTTGAAAAATGAAAAGAAGAAGCCTAAAAAGAAAGGAAGTTTAGATGAAAGTTTAGATGAAGAACAAGATATTTTGAATCATCCACTTTATCCACGCTATTCAGGTACACTAGGAATTTTTAAAATGATTAAAGGAGATTTATTAAAAGTATTTGCTGGTTTAGTTGTTAGTTTGATTTTAGTTTGGCTCATTCATTGGGACAGGATGTTTGAGGAATTGAAAATATTATTGAATTTTAATTAAAAAATATTTCTTAATAAGTTCTATTATAATTAAAGAATAAAAAAACTCTTCATTATTCTATAAAAATAAAACAATGAAAGGTTTAGTTTTATTTTAACCGAAATATAGTCGGTTTTTGAAAGATAGTATCTTTTTGGCTTATTTTTATAAATAATAAGATAGTTTTTCTACCAAATCATCAAAATTCACAGGTTTTTGCATACTGTACCCTACTATTTTTTTATAGGGTAGGATTAGTAAGATTAGCTTCCCTGAACTATCGTTTGATGGGATTGAAAATACAGATAAATATAAAATAGCATCAAAATAATTTAATTATGATTTAAAAAATCCGTGTTTCATCTGTCCAATCTGTAAAATCCGTGTTCTATAAAAAAAGCAGAGTACAGTAGTTTTTGCATATAATCATTGATTCCTAAGGTTCAGCTTGGCATTTGGCGACTTCTTGTAAGAAATAATTATTGTACGAGTGAACAATTTTTTTGCTACTGAAAAAGAAGTTTTTTTTGATATATAGCCACAAAAAAAGAACTTGATTAAATAGAAAATCAAGTTCTTTCATAAGTTTTAAATAAAGATTATTTTTCTATTTCAAATTAATTTTTCTACTCAAATAGTTTGTTCCTTGACGAACAACAAGTGTATAGGTATCTGCACCATTGACAGCCAGATCAATTTCTCCTTGATAATTACCAGAAAAATCAACTAAAGATTCAAAATACATCACATTTCCTTCTGAATCATAGATTTCAATATACGTAGTCTTTTTGTCAGCTTTATTGTCTGATAATGAAAAATTTAGAGTAAATTTTCCTTCTTTTGTTTGTGGAGTTATTTTGACAGAATTCTGAACAGTTTCGTCAAATAAAGTAGTGGTTTCTTTCTTCATCTTGTCAGACAAAGTCGGATTTTCTTCTATTTTCAATTCAGAAAAGTTGCGCTCTACCTTTCTATTACCTTTATAAGGACGGCTATTTTGTGTCAAGATTCGGATACGTAGAGAGCCGTTATTGACATGCATTTCTTCTAATTCTTCTCTAAGTTCATGCATATCTTCACGAATATCCATTTCAAAATCTTCATCAATTTCGATTCTGATGTGTGCTAACTCTTCATTGGCTTCTTCCAGTCCTTGTCTTGCTTCTTCCATAGCGATTTCGATTTCTTGATCTACTTCGTCCCAATTTACTTCCTCAAGTTGTCTGAAAGCATTTTTGAGTTCATTTTTTAATTCTTTTAAATCAATTTTAATTTCTTGTTTGAGGTCATCTAGCTCCTCTTGTTCGATGATAATTACTCGTTTACGGTTTGTTTTTGTACTTGTTTTTGTACTTGTTTTTGTATCTGTACGATTAGTTGTTTTTTCTGATTTTTCATTTTCATTTTCTATCTCTACTTCTGTATCTTGTGCAAAGCTCAATACAGGAAATATAAAAAGAAGACAGAAAACAACAGGAGTGAGAAGTGATTTCATGAGAATAATAAGTTATAATAAATTACTATGGTGTGTATTAATTTAAAAACAAAGACAGCTTTTTTGTAGAAGGGTTGCACAATTCGTCAAAAATTAAAAAAAAAGTTCTCTATTTAACTTTTATTAAAATAGCTTTAGATATAAATAGTAATACTATTTCTTTTGATATTAATTGCTTTCAGTTAGGTAGTAAAAATAATGTTTCTATTAGTAATAGCTATACAAAAAATAATTTGTTAAACTTTTTAATTAAAAAAATATACAAAAAGGCTTATAAATTTCACAAAAAAAATAATTTTGTTTAGCAAATGTTTGTTTTTATGGTCTAAAAATAGTATCTTTAGTACTTATAAATAATCAGAGAAAACAAAAATTCTTTTAGCAGTTTATCTTAGTGTCTGTTTGAGGGGTTTCTACTAATCATATCAAAAAACACGATTTTTCAAAGTTATTTGTATAAATTAGCACATTGCATATTAGTAAGTATGAAAAATTCAAAACGCTAAAAAAATAAAAAGACAGATACCAAAAGCTATGGGATACTACAATTCAAAACTATTTGCTGAAAGACTTGATGAGTTTTTGAGAGGAAACATTTGCCCAATCACAAGAAAACCTATGCAACCCTGCGATGTAAACTACAAATCAGGATACAGTAGTTTTCATTACGTGTGCGAAGCCATACACCCTGAAGTAAAAATTGCCCTTTCAGGCTCTCTAATTTCTAATGAGGATAATTTGTATGATGTATTAAAAAATAATGCTTCTGTACAAAAAGAAATAATCGGAAAAATAAGGCAGCACAAAGGAGAGGAGTTTATGATTGCTACTTATACAGTACGTGAAGTACTAGAGAGCAAAAAAGAAGATGCTTAAACCTAACTAAATAAAGGTTAAGGATAAAAGTTAAGGTTATCATAATTATTTAATGCTATTTTGTGTGTTCCTTTACTCACAAACGAATTTTATACTTCTTCGAAAGTGTGATATTTATTGAGAAAGTATTTAAAATTCTAAAACCAACATATATACAAAAACCCTTATTTCAATAAAGAAAAGAAATAAGGGTAAAGAAAAGAAATAAGGGTTTTTGTATATAAAAAGCAGTTTAAAAAAAGCAGTTTAATTTATTCTAATTGAATAAGATTATTTGCTATCGCCATCTTTCATATCATCTTTTAACTGAGAAAGTGCAGAATTTTCTCCTAGCGAGCTAGTAGTTTCTAAATCTTTAGATTTTTTCATGTCTTTAGATTTTGAAGTTGTTTCTTCACTTGCTTCTGCTTTAGGAGCTTTAGCTTTCTTTGCAGGGGCTGCAGTTTCTTCTTTTCCACTACGGTAAGTAGCTACATGAGAAAGGATAATGCGTTGCTCATCTTTAGAAAACTCTACTACTTTGAAGTCAATGTTGTTTCCAACTTCAGCAGTTTTACCTGTTTCTTCCAAAGTAAGGTGTTTTGTAGAAGCAAATCCTTGTACACCGTAAGGAAGTTCGATGTTTGCACCTTTGTCATTTTTGTTCACTAAAGTACCTTTGTGTACACTATTTGGTGTAAAGATAGTTTCGAAAGTATCCCAAGGATTTTCTTCCATGTGTTTATGACTAAGAGCCAAACGACGTTGTTCTGTATCCAATTCTAATACTTGAACTTCTAATTTTTCGTTTACTTTGATAAATTCAGATGGGTGTTTGAATTTACGAGTCCAAGAAAGGTCAGAAATATGAACAAGTCCGTCAATTCCTTCTTCTAACTCCAAAAATAAACCATAATTGGTAAGGTTACGAACTGTACCTGTATGACGCTGTCCAGAAGCATATTTTGTTTTAACTTCTTCTTTCGTCCAAGGATCTTCAGTAAGTTGTTTGATACCTAATGACATTTTGCGCTCTTCACGGTCAATAGTCAAGATAACTGCATCTACTGTATCATTGATACTCAAGAATTCTTGTGGGTTACGCAAGTGCTGCGACCAAGACATTTCAGAAACGTGAATCAAACCTTCAACACCTGGTTTGATTTCTAAGAATGCACCATAATCAGCAACATTGACAATACGTCCGTTTACTTTTGTACCTACTTCCAAACTAGCCTCAAGCGAATCCCAAGGATGCTCTTGAAGTTGTTTCATACCTAATGAAATACGTTTTTTATCTTCATCAAAATCAAGAACAACAACATTAAGTTTTTGGTCTAATTCTAATATTTCGTTTGGATGACTAATACGTCCCCAAGAAATATCAGTAATGTGAAGTAATCCATCTACGCCACCCAAATCAACGAATGCACCAAAATTAGTGATATTTTTAACCACACCTTCTAATACTTGACCTCTTTCAAGGTTGTCAAGGATTTGTAAACGTTGTTTTTCAAGGTCTTTCTCAATAAGAATTTTGTGAGAAACGACTACGTTGTCATTTGCATAATTGATTTTGACAACTTTCAATTCCATTTTCTTATCAACATAAATATCAAAATCACGAATTGGCTTAACATCAATTTGTGAACCTGGTAAAAATGCTTCAATACCGAAAATATCTGCAATCAAACCACCTTTTGTACGGCGTTTGATGATACCTTCAATAACTTCATCGCCTTGATGCGACTGCTCAATTTTTTTCCATGCTTGAAGAGCCATTGCTTTACGACGAGAAAGCAAAATTTGTCCGTTTGCGTCTTCTTGTTTCTCTACATAAACCGTTACTTGGTCACCAGCTTTAAGTTCTGGTAAATCTCTAAATTCTGAAAGAGATACAAGTCCGTCTGATTTATGTCCGATATTCACGATAGCCTCACGGTCTGTGATACCTACGATTGTACCTGTAACAAGTTCGTTTTCTGAAAACTCAGTAAGTGTTTCTTCGTAAAGGTCTGCGAGTTCTTGTTGACGAGAATCTTTGTAACCTGCACCAAAGCCTGTTTTGTTAGACTCTAATTCGTCCCAATTGATTTCGCCTGCTGAAATGTTTGAATTACTCATATAATAAAATAAAAAAGAAGCAATTATTTTCAGGCTTGCCTTGTGCCTGCCTTTGTAGCATGTTTTTTTACTAAAAAATCAATAAAAAATTATGCTTAAAGGTGTTTAATTAACTGTGAGAAAATAATTTGATTAAAATTCATTTTTAATAAGCTAGAAAATTAGAGTAAGTGATTGATTTACAGAAATTTAGCTACCTTTTTTGAAATGAGTTACAAAGATAAGAACTTTTGATAGGAAAAAGAAATTTTGAGAGTCTATTTATAGTACTTATCAATATTTTTTTGATTTAGATGTCTATCTAACTATCAGAAAATCAGAATAGTATAATTTGTTTTTCCAATTGAAAAAGACTAAAAACCCTGTTTTTATATAATTTATACAATTATTTTTAATCATAATGCAACTAAAATAGGAATAGCTAGGGTCTTTGATAAGAATAAGGTCAGAAATATATTTATCACAAAGAAATATAAGTTTCTAAAAATGCAATAGTTTGAAAAATCTCATGTATTGTTTTTTAACAACTATGAGCCAAACAAGCTACAAACGCAAAGAATAATTGTACTATTCCGTTATTTATAGGATTTTATCAAAAAAAAGACACGCAAATTCAGTCAATAACGATTAAAAAATAGAACTATACCAATATAGTTAATATAATTACTTGTTTTTTGCTTTTTATTACTCTTACCTTTGTGCCTTCAAAAAAATAATCTTCCGAATATTATTTTATTTAAAACTCAATTTTATCATTCATTTAATTTATTAAAGCTATGAAATTCAAACATTTAATTTTTGCACTCCTCACAGTAGCAAGTGCAAGTTCGTTTACAGGCTGTAATGAGAGTACGCCTGACCCTAAAGCTCCAGAGCCTTGTGTTACTTGTGAGAATGAAACTGTCGTAAATACTCTTGATAATGTAGAAGGAGTGGTAAAACGTTATTCTACTGGCAATCCAAATGCAGAGCCATTATACATTATTACTATACAAAAGCTCTACTTAGAAACCGATGGTTATTCTTACGGAAATGATAGCCTTTTTATTCCTTGTCCACCACTTTCAAAAGAGTTTCAACAAGTAGGAAAAAAGATTTTAATTAGTGGTAGTGTCAAGAGTTGTAGTGGATTGCTTAATGATATATCATCAAATCCTGAAGCGTGGTATGGTAGCAAATTAGATTTAGAATCTATAACTAAAAGATAACCAAAATATTTACAAATTTTTAAAAAAAATAAAATAATGCAAAAGAACTGTTTATTGACATTAATGTTGTGTATCTATTCTGTAATTTCACTTGCACAACAAAACTGTGGCTCAGAGCTTAATATAGAAGAATTACAAAAGAGTGACCCAAAACGTTACGAACAAATTATGCAATTCAACAAATTTGTTGAACAGTATAGTTCAAATACAAATAGTAATGAAAGAGTAATCGACCCAAATGGAACTATTATTATTCCAGTCGTTTTTCACTTGCTCTATGATGGCAACGACCCATTACTTTTAAATCCCTCAGATGCTCGTGTACAAACTCAAATAGCTATTCTGAATGAAGATTTCCGTCGCTTAAATGCAGATAGAGCAAATACACCTGTTCCTTTCCAAAGTGTGGCTGCTGATGTGAATATTGAGTTTAAGTTAGCTTGTATTGATCCTAATGGAAATCCTACTACTTAACCCAAGCTAAATCTCTCTAAAATAAACTAACATATGAAAAAACATTTACAGAATTAACCCTCCGATAATTATTATTTATTCAAAAACCAAATACAATTAAAATTTTATTGTATTATTTAACCCTTTTTTTATTATGAAATTCAAACATTTAATTTTTGCACTCCTCACAGCAGCAAGTGCAAGTTCGTTTACAGGCTGCAATGAGAGTACGCCTACACCAGAAGAGCCTATCAATGACTATGATCATTTACTGTACTGTACACCATGTGAAAATGAAAGAGTAGTAGATACGCTCATCAATCAAGAGGCTACCGTAGTAACATTCCTTAGTGGACATCCAAAAGAAGAGAGAATATACATTATTTCTATTCAAAAAGAGCTTGAAGGAGATAGGTATATCGTTGATTCAGATAGTATTCTTGTTCCTTGCCCAGCTCTGCCTAAAGAATTTAGAGAAGGAGGTAAAAAAGTGCTTGTTGATTTGTATCGTACAAATTGTACAGGAATGTTAATACCAGCAGATGCTCGTACTGGCTTTGGAAGAAAAGCAAGTATTATTTCTATAAAATCAAACTAAACAATTAAATTTTCAAATAAAATGAAAAAGATATTATTTCTAATACTGGCATTTTTAATTTGCCATTCAAATTATCTATTCGCACAAAAAAGTTGTAGTTCAGAACTTGATATGGAAGAATTACAAAAGAACGATCCTAAACGTTATGAGCGACTCATGCAATTCAACAAATTTGTTAAAGAGTATATCAAACACAAATAACAATGAAAGAGTAGTAGACCCAAATGGAACAATCATTATTCCAGTAGTCTTTCACTTGCTTTATGATGGAAACGAACCTCCCCTGTTTTTAAATCCTACAGATGCTCGTGTTCAAACTCAAATAGCTATTTTGAATGAAGATTTTCGTCGTACAAATTTAGACAAAGTAAATACGCCTTTACCCTTCCAAGGTGTAGTTGCTGATGTAAATATTGAATTCAAATTGGCTTGTATTGATCCAAATGGAAGTCCAACTACTGGGATTACTCGTAGAAATGTAGGAAATAGGGTTTTTCGTGAAGCATATACTGGTGGTGTGAGAGATGAGTTTGCAACAGGTATAAAATATACTAGTCAAGGAGGGCAAGATGCTTGGGCTACTGATAAATATCTTAATATTTGGGTTGTAAGCCGTATGGAAACATTTAAAGACGGTAGATGGCAGGATTTACTAGGTTATGGTACATTTCCAGATAAATATATAGACAATCCTAATACGGATGGTGTAGCTATCTTAGCTAGTAGAATGGGTAGAGGTTTGGGTGCTAGTGCATCAGGAAGAACAGCCACCCATGAAGTAGGTCATTGGTTAGGACTCTTTCACACTTGGGGAAGAGCAGGTTCTTGTGTAGATGGTAATGACGGTGATTATGTTTCAGACACTCCCGTTCAAGCAAACCCTTCAGCAGGTAGTGGTATTTGTCCTTCTTTTCCTCGTGTAAGTTGTCCTAATTCAGGAACAAATGGAGATATGTTTATGAACTTCATGGATTATAGCCCAGATTTTTGTATGAATCTATTTACCAATGGACAGAAAGTAAGAATGCGAGCAGTATTTTTTTCTGGACAATTTGGTTATAGAGCAAATTTCATAAATAACTATTTCAAAATCAAGGGTATAGATATTACGACTTGTCAGAATAATACTATTACTGTAAAGTTGCAAAATGTACACTGTTTGCCTGTGAGTTGGGTAGTGAATGGAGGTACAAAAGTGAGTGAGAATAGCCAAGGAGTTACTATTACAGGTAATGGAAACGTAACTGTTACGGCTAAGTCTGGAAATTATACAGATACAAAAACGTTTTATTTGGGAACAAATATCACAACTTCTGATATAGGAAGGCAGTTTTGCAAAACGTATTATTACGAGTTTCAAAATTATGTAGAATTTACAGGAAATGGTTTTGCGCCTCTAAATGCTAATTTTGAAGTAGAAAAATCAATCAATTCTGTGAATTTTGGATATTATGTTGTACAAAATAAGATATATATTCAGCCTCATACCACAGGTATAATTTCTTTTAGAGTTCGTGTAATGGGTTATTGTGGTTGGTCGGCTTGGAAACTTTTTCAGTACGACGTGGTCAATTGTGGTTCTGGGGGAGGTTTTTTTAGAGCTTATCCGAATCCAACAAAAGATAGCTTTACCTTAGATTTTGAGCCAGAAGACGAAAATCAAAAGCGTATTTTGACTGATGATTTGAAAATAGAACTTTATAATTCGTATCAAAAATTAGTTTTTGAAACGGTTTTGAAGAAAGAAGAAAAAGAGAAAAAATTAAAAATAGATGTCAATAGATTTCCTCACGGAGTTTATTATTTGAAAGTAATTGATGATAAAAAAGTCTATACAGAAAGAATATTGATAGGCAAATAAAAAAACAGGAAAAACAATAAGAAAATTAAAAGCCTTTACTAGAATAGCTCTAGCAAAGGCTTTTTTACTTGTCAAAAGAAAAATCTAAAAAAGCGTTTTAGTTTTTCTTTCCTTTTGTTTTAATCATTTGTTGAGAATACGTTTTTACAAATTGTTCCATTTCAGGTTTCAAACGCTTATAGAAGTTTGTATTTTCTTTTTCTCCCATTTCCATTGCTTTTTTTACCATCGCTACGGCTACACCAGCACTACTAGAAACACCACCTGTATTATTACGAGCTACCAAAATACGAGCTTTGATCCAGTTATTATAAAAATGGTCGTTCAAAGAAATAGATTTTTCGATCCATTCTTGAGCTTGTTCTTTGCTCTGACCATTTTCTAAGTAATATTCAGCCGATTGTGCATACGTGTACCAAAGATTATCAGCTTGTTTCATTGTACTTTCGATGGTAGAAACTACTTTTGCTACTGGATTGGCATCTACCATAAACGAAACTTGTGTATTTGCCCAAAATAAAGAAATTTGTGCTGTATGATTTTCAAGAGCTTCAATCATAAAAGTCATACGTTGGAAAGTCATTGGTGCTTTAGACGGTTTTGCAGTCAAACGGATTGCGTCTTCTTGTTCGTCATACTTGCCTGCTCCCCATTGCTCTGTATTTTTGTTGAGAATGATTGTCCATTCATTTTCATTTGGAATCGTAAAAACGGCATAACTACCTGCTTCTACTTTTTTTCCTGCAATAGTAACATCCTCAGAAAAAGTAATTGCTGTTGCTTTGTTTGCACCTGTACGCCATATTTCGCCATAAGGAACAAGTTTACCAAAAATCTCACGCCCACGCATAGCAGGAGAAGAATAATCAATGGTAATATCTGTCAAGCCAACAGTTTGTTTAATCATTGCCGAAGGACTAGGCTGTGGCATTTCTAATTGTGCAGAAGCAGATGAAGCAAAAAATAACGTCATAAATGACAATAAAATGAAACTAAAAGTTGAAATTTTTAACATGAAAATTGTAGTAACGATGAATAAAATAAATAAAGAGAAAATTGAAATCACAAAGAATATTTTGTTTATTCAAAACCTCAAAACTAAAAAAGACAATTTGTGTGCCTTAATATCGAAAAGGACAAAGATACTCTACACTACTATTTTTAGTGTCATTTGTTGGAAAATAAAATGTAAAATGATATAAGTCTTTTAAAATCAGTTTTGTAAAAATTTGTTTTTTATTGCTGATACAATATGAGTGACATTTTTCAAATTCTGTAAATTGATCAATTTTTGACAAAATAATAGGTTGCTTTTTTCCATAAAGTAGGGTTTGCAAACCCTACTTTATGGAAAAAAGACATTTATACAGA
>PFKD01000115.1 GCA_002784125.1 Flexibacter sp. CG_4_10_14_3_um_filter_32_15 | reverse complement strand
TGATGATTAGACACTTCAAAAATATACTTTTCTTTTTTTTTATGCAAAATTTACCTTTTTAGTAGGGTAGAGTACTTTTTTGTATGAAGTATGCTAAAAATCAGCCTCCACTTTAAAACTAACTCTTTCCTTTGTAAAAGGGTGCAAAAACTCTAAATATTCAGCATGCAAATGCAATCGATTTGCTCTTTTTCCGTACAAATCATCGCCTATTATGGCTGCATTCAGACCGTCTGGGTGTGCTGCATGAACTCTCAACTGGTGCGTCCGTCCTGTAAGTGGATAAAAATGAACACGAGTTTGATTTTTAGAACTATTGATTTGCAAAACTTCGCACTTTGTTTGAGCAGCTTTTCCATGTTCGTAACAAACTAATTGATGAGGTCGGTTATTCAAATCTACACGCAGAGGTAAATCTATAAAAGCTGTTTTTTGCTTCAAAATACCGTCTAATACGGCAAAATAACGTTTGTTTACCGTTCGTTTGATAAACTGACTTTGCAAATGCTGATAGGTCTCTTTGTCTTTTGCCACGAGCAACAAACCCGATGTACTTTGGTCTAACCGATGCACCAACATTGAATTTGGATATAACTTTTGCATTCGTGTCTGAACCGAATCTTTTATATTTCGCCCTGGAACAGACAGAAATTCGGCTGGTTTGTTTATGAGTAAAAGATACTCATCTTCATAAACAATCGTTAAACTTTTTCCTTCTGCTGGGTTGGTCAGCATTGGATTTTTTTCTACTTCTAATCCTTCCAACATAAAACCCAAAATAGGCTCACATTTATTGCGACAAGAAGGATAAAATTCTTTGTGTTTTCGGATTTCAGATTTGGGAGATTGTCCCCACCAAAATTCGCCTAATGCTATCGGTTTGAGGTTGTTTTTATAGGCATAATGTAATAATTTGGGGGCTGCACACTCGCCAGCACCAGCAGGAGGAGCTATTTCTAATTCTTTACTAAAAATGGTTTGAAGACTTTTATAATCTCCTTTGGCATTCAGAAATTTATAGTTATCAAATAAACGTTGTTGTAACTGATTGCTACGTTCTTTGCGCTCTGTTTTGAAAGCTAAAATTTTATCAGTAAATCGTTTGAGTTCTTTTTCGGTTGTTTCTAAACGCTCTTCCCACTCGTGTTTTAACTTTTTGAAAAAATACTGTTGTTTTAGGCTTTCATTTTTTAGTTTTTCCTTTAAATTCTCAAAATCGGTTTTAGATAATTCATTATTAGCTAATTTAGCTAAAGCTAGATTTCTTTTTATTTTTCTCTCTTTTTTCTTGTTTCTCAGTTCTGCTTTAGCTTCTTCTACTTCTTTTTTTGCTAGATTATTTTCTGTTTCAAAATGAGTTTTTAGTCTTTTAAAATCTTCATTATTTTTTAAGTTTTCTATATTTCTGTTGAGTTGATTTAATACTTCTTCTTCCCTTCTAAAAAAACCATCTTTTTTCAAAATATCAAAAACAGGAGGAACAAAATACGCATGTTCGTTGCTATCAGCCAGTTTACCTGAATAGGCAGCCAAAAAACCAATTTCATTTTTGCTATTTTCTACTATCAAAACACCAAACATTTTTCCAATTACTAAACCTGTATCGTTTTTATTTAAACCAAAATTATGTTTCCAATCTTTTTGCGTAATTAAATATTCTTGTACTTGCTCGGCAGCAATTTTTACAATTTTATGTGCTTGATAATAAAAAGGAAAATTGAAAAGAGTTGGTAGTTCAATTCCTACAATAGATTTTTTAAAAGGAATAAAACAATCTGTATTTGTCATTTGATTAAGTGGGAACTTTGTGTTATTTAATTTTGTAGGATTTTGAGCCAAATAATAGCCTACAAAAATATGAAAAACGGTTCTTTGACAATTTTTGTCCTAGCCTTTATTTAAAAATTATCTTGTATTTAAAAATCTAAAAAGGCTTATTTTGTCTAAGTCAGACCTTTAGTACGGACTTAAACAAAATACAAGTTAGATTTGTTCTTTTCACAAAAAGGTAAAAATTGTCAAAGAATCTAAAAAACAATTTGGCTGACTTACAATACAAGTATCATTTTTAAATATTTGATTTTCAGTTCTAGAGCAACATAACCTTTGTAGAACCTCTGCAACTTAACCATTGCTAGGGAATAAGAATTAAATAAACCAACTACGGGTGTATAACAAATTGTCGTTTTTTGTAGGGAAAAGGCAAGCCATTTCCCTACAACTATAAAATTAATAAAGCGACATCTTGAAATGCACCCTTTCAAACAAACATCTCAACAATTTGAATCAAAATTACTAAATTTACAACAAAAATAGAATCAGTTTTCATAAACAACCTTGTGAAACTTGATAATTAAATACTAATCACTAGCCAACAATTGATAACACAAGTAGAAAATCCAGTTTTAGAAATACACGACCTTACGGTTAGTTACGAGCGCAAACCTGTACTTTGGGACATTGATTTATCTATTCCAAAAGGTTCTTTGGTAGGAATAATTGGCCCTAATGGTGCAGGAAAATCAACACTCATAAAAGCCGTCATGGGACTTTTGCCGTTGAGTAGTGGTTATGTGAAATTAATGGATAAAAATCTTGATGAAGTACGAGATAAAATTAGTTATGTTCCTCAACGAGAATCCGTTGATTGGGATTTTCCGATTTCTGTTTTTGAAGTCGTTTTGATGGGACGCTATGGAAAAATAGGTTTGATGCGTCGCCCTTCTAAAAAAGACAAAGAAATTGCTTTACAGTCTTTAGAACAAGTGGGAATGAGTGCCTTTGCTTCTCGTCAGATTTCACAACTTTCTGGAGGACAACAACAGCGTGTTTTTTTGGCTAGAGCATTAGCACAAGAAGCCGATTTATATTTGATGGATGAGCCTTTTGTGGGAGTTGATGCAGCGACAGAATCAGCAATTATTACGCTTTTGAGAGAAATGAGAGAAGCAGGAAAAACAGTTATTGTTGTTCATCACGATTTACAATCAGCAGTCGAATATTTTGACTGGGTAGTTCTTTTGAATATGCGATTAGTGGCAAGTGGAAAAACAAAAACTACACTTACAACAGCTCTTTTAGAAGAAACCTATGGAGGAAGATTGACCGTTTTGTCAGAAGTGGGAGATTTGTTAAAGAAAGCTCAATTTCCTTCAAGAGAAGACTAAAAAATAAATGGGACACATTAAAAAGTTGGGGATTTTGACTAACTTTGTTTAAAAAAAGCATATGAATTCTTCTCTTTTATCG
>PFKD01000182.1 GCA_002784125.1 Flexibacter sp. CG_4_10_14_3_um_filter_32_15 | reverse complement strand
TTTAAACAAAGATAAGATTTTTTGTATTATAAATGAACTTGTCCGTAGTTGTCAGTATCTATTTTTTTGAGCAAAAATTAAAAATCTATTATTTCATCATTTTGTTTCCTTCTAAAGTTTCCTCCTTCTTTTCTGTTCCAAATACGAATAAAATAATAGACAGCCGTACTGATAAAAGAACCAAAGAAGAGAGCTAAAGCCCAAATCACTTTTTCAGTTTCATCTACACGTTCATCTTTGACTATGTCAATAATGTAATAAATCGTGATTCCCAAATCGGCCAAAGAAGCCAATAAAATCAAAATGAAAAATGTAAAAAATCCTCCAAGAAATAATCCCAAAAACTCATCAGGTGGGTTTTGTTGATCAGCAACTGAAGCAACACTTATAAAAGTTCCTATAAATGCTATGATAGCCAAAACAGTTACTATCAATGGAGAAAATGTAAAAATACCTAACCAAATCTTTTTACTTTTGCTCATGTTTGAATTGTTTGTTAAAATAAAGTAGTAAGACAAACGAACTGTTTGTTTGTAGATTATTATACGCAGAATTTTAACAAAAAGTTAGATTATGATTGAATTGCTTGATGCAAAGAATTCACAATTTCTTCCCAGTCCAAACTCTCCCATGTAGTTTCGATGTTTTCTTTTTTCATAATTTCATTCATAATTTGCTCTTGTTTTTTACCCGTATTGAGCGCATACGAATACGGCAAATCACTAAAAGTAACCATGGTATATTGTGGAATCCAACGACGAGGAAATTTTTCATGAAGTTTTGCTTCAATCTTTTTTCTCAACAAAAATTCTGGGTCAGCTACTCTATCACGCATTTCTATAAAATTCTGAATCGCCAAATCTGCAATAGCATTTGCATTTGGAATGCGCTCATCTTGAAAGTCTGAAAATAATTGTTTCCAATTTATAGAATTAGTTGAGTCAAGCTGTTTCTCCATAAATTCATTGAAATAAAAGCAATCTTCAAAACCCGAATTCATTCCCTGTCCGTAAAAAGGAACAATGGCATGAGAAGCGTCGCCAATCAAACAAACTTTTTCATTATATGCCCAAGGCGAACAGCGAATGGTTACCAAAGAAGAAGTCGGGTTCTGTTTGAAATCTTCTAATAAAGTAGGCATAAGTGGAATAGTATCAGCAAAATGAGTTTCGAAAAAGCTCATTATTTCCTTGTCTGTATTCAGTTTCTCAAAGGCTTCTTTACTTCCTTTATCACTCTCAAAAGGCATAAACAAAGTACACGTAAAACTTCCATTTGTATTTGGTAGTGCAATCAACATAAAACTATGACGAGGCCAAATGTGTAATGCGTCAGGAGTTAATTTATGACTTCCATCTTCGTTGGCAGGAATATGAAGTTCTTTATAGCCGTGAGGTAAATAATATTGGGTGTAATTGAAGAGAGGTGTTTTTTGCATGTGTCCACGCACAGCCGAAAAAGCACCATCTGCACCAATAATAATATCTGACTTTACAGTATTTCTTTCATTGTCTTTTCCATTTTCTTCACTTTCAAAAGTTGCCTTCGATTCTTTTATATCTACATCTTCACAACGCTGATTAAAATTGAATTTTACGCCATGTTCTTTTTCGGCTACGTCCATCAAAACTTCATTCAGAATAGCTCTTGAAACCGAATAAATAGCTTGATTTTCCTTTCCATACGCTTGAAAAGTAAGATTTCCTTCTGTGTCATGCATCATTCGCCCACGCATAGGCAACGCAACATCTTTGATTCTTTTCTCAATTCCAGCTTCTTTCAAAGCCCTCCAACCTCTATCGCTCAAAGCTAAATTGATAGAACGACCACCAACAGCACCAATTTTGCGATAATCTGGACGACGCTCAAAAACTTCTACTTGGTGTCCTTTTTTTGCTAAAAAAATAGAAAGTAAAGAACCTACTAAACCAGCACCCACTAAAGTAACTTTTGAAGACATGTATGTATGTATTTTTTTAGTTTTATAAAATAATTTACAATTTAAGGAAAGATTTTTTGAAAAGTTAGTCTGTAACTTAGTTTCTACAATAAATTTAAGCTATTTGTTTTGTTTTGATAAACAATTTTATTTTTAAAGAAGATATACAGAATCAAACTTTAACTAAAAAAGCAATTTTTATAAAAAAATGGATTTATTCAATCAATCTTCATTTCAAAATAAATTACCTTTTATTTTACCTCAAAAAGAAGGCTATTCGTATTTCTTTGATGAAGATAAAAAAGCATTTATAATCACTATTCCGAATGGAAAATTGATTTTTGTACCGATTTTTTTTGATGAGAATTTGAATAATGAATTAATGAGTTATCTTTTAAAAAATGAAAATAATCTGAATTGCAAAGTAACTAATTGGCGAAATTTTGAGAAAGAAAACCTATCAGAAATAAAATTTACAAACATAAATTGGACACACAATCAAATCAAAATTTTTGGAAAGTTGCTTTTCGAACCTCGTTTTTCAGCCTGGTATGGAGATTCAGATGCTGCTTATTCGTATTCTGGACTGAAATTAAAACCTAATCCTTGGAATGAAAAATTGCTATTCATTAAATCAAAAATTGAAAGTTTGATTGAGAAAATTGAAAAAACTGAAACAATAGAGAAAAAAGAAAGTCTAAAATTCAATAGTGTTTTACTAAATTGGTACAGAGATGGACAAGATTCAATGGGTTGGCACAGCGATAATGAAAAAGAATTAGGTCAAAATCCTGTTATTGCTTCTCTAAATTTTGGTGCTACTCGTCGTTTTTTGTTTCGTAAAATTGATAAAACAAAGGACAAAAAAGAAAAGCTAGAATTTTCTTTAACGAATGGTTCACTTTTAATTATGGCAGGACAAATTCAACATTTTTGGCAGCATTCTGTTCCTAAAGAATCTAAAATTAAGGATAATAGAATAAATCTGACTTTTAGAGTGGTAAGAAATTAGTGGTGAGGAGTGAGGGGCGAGAGATGAGGGAATAGGGGCGAGGCAATGGCAAACAAAAAGATATATAGGTCAATAAAAAACGTTGATAATGGTCAGTAATCTGACCTTGGCAATCGTTTGCTACAAAAGTTTTTTTTAACTTCGCTTTTTATAAAAACGGGTGCATAACAAATTGTTGCTTTTTGTAGGGAAAAGGTAAGCCTTTTCCTTCCACAGGTATTTTTTTTGATACAAACAGCTAGTTTAGGAAAAGGCAAGCCTTTTCCCTACGTAATACAAATTGACTAA
>PFKD01000084.1 GCA_002784125.1 Flexibacter sp. CG_4_10_14_3_um_filter_32_15 | reverse complement strand
CTTTGTAAATTGAATTTACTCTGATAATTAAAGTCTGTTTAAACACACTGAAAGCAGTATAAAAAGTTTCGTGCGTTTACCCTAATAAAAAAGGGTGCATAACAAATTGTCGATTTTGTAGGGAAAAGGCAAGCCTTTTCCGTCCATAGGTATTTTTTTTGATACAAACAGCTAGTTTAGGAAAAGGCAAGCCTTTTCCCTACGTAATACAAATTGACTAAGCGACACCCGAAGAGCAGCGTAGCTAATTTGTTATGCACCCATAAAAAACTTTGTCAGTAGTTTGTCAAAGCAAACTCTGACAATAGTTTAAAGGTACAATCTAAACTATTGTCAAAGTTTTAATAAATTTGATAAAATGTTTTTTTTCCCATTTCCTAATTCCCATTTCCCATTTCCTAATTCCCTACAAAAAAAATGATTCCAGCTTATATTGTTGCTATTGGCGACGAACTTCTCTACGGACAAACACTCAACACAAATGCACATTCGTTGTCCAAAATGCTAACTGATGTTGGTTTTAAGGTTATCAAACATATTTCTATTGCTGATGAAAGGCAAGTGATTTTAGATTCTTTTGAAGAAATGGCAAAAGTCGCAAAAGTAGTTTTGATTACTGGAGGACTGGGGCCTACAAAAGATGATATTACTAAAAAGACGTTTGCAGAATATTTCGGTGTAGGAATGCGAAGAGATGAAGTCGTTTTGAAGCATATTGAAGAGCTTTTTTCTAGTAGAGGAAGAATGATGACGGATATGAACAAATCTCAAGCAGATGTTCCGACAAATTGCAAAGTTATTCATAATCAATATGGTACAGCCCCTGGAATGTGGTTTGAAAAAGACGGTTGTATTTTCGTTTCTATGCCAGGAGTGCCTTATGAAACGGAAAATATGACTAAAAATGAAGTTATTCCTCGTCTGTTAGAATTTTTCAAACCTCCTTTTATTATTCACAAAAAAGTAGAAACTATTGGTGTTCCAGAGTCTATTTTAGCAGAAACTATCGAAGAATGGGAAAACGACTTGCCTTCTCATATTCGTTTGGCGTATCTTCCACATCTAGGAAAAGTAACGTTGAGATTGACCTGTGAAGGCGATGATAAAGAAAAAATTGATGAAGAATTAGACAATCAAATCAAAAAAGTAGTTCCCTTAATAGAAAAATACGTTTATGGTTTTGATGGTGAAACAATAGAAGGAAAAGTAGCTGATTTATTAAAAGAAAAAAATCTAACTTTAGCGATTGCTGAAAGTTGCACAGGTGGTTATGCAGCACGTACATTTACACAGCACGAAGGCGCATCAGATTTTTTTGAAGGTGGAATTATTGCCTATTCAAACGATGTAAAAATGAAAGTTTTGGGTGTAACATTAGATACCATCATAAAACACGGTGCAGTCAGCGAACAAACAGCCTTAGAAATGGCAGAAGGAGTGCGAAAAACACTAGGTTCAAAAATCGGAATTGCCACAACAGGCGTAGCAGGAACAGGGGGAGGAACACCTGAAAAACCAGTAGGAACAGTTTGGATTGCCTATTCTGATGAAAATGAAACAGTAGCCAAAACCTATCAACTCACCAAAAATAGAAACCTAAATATTCAACTGACCACAAATGCAGTTTTGAATTTGCTTAGAAAAAAATTGACTCATATGTAATCAAACTTTCTATTTCATCAAATACTTTGTAATTTTATACAAACACACAGAGATAAAATAATTGATAAAGTAAAAAATGATTTGGAATTACGAACATATAAAAGATTCTTTTGATAAAATCAGCCAAAGCGACCCAATTACGTACTTTGCACCTTTTTTTGTACTGCTTATTCTTCTCGAATTGGGAATTGATTTAGCTCAAAAAAAAGAATGGTACAATAAAAAAGATGCGTGGGCTTCTATTGCCATGGGAATTGGTTCTGTTTTTTTGAGCCTTTTGGCAAAGATTTTTTATATCGGAATTTATATGTGGATTTATGATAATTTCCGTCTTTTTACGCTGCCTAATGTTTGGTGGGTTTGGATTTTGCTTGTTTTTGCTGATGATTTTTCTTTTTATTGGCATCATCGTTTGAGTCATCAGGTTCGTATTTTGTGGGCTGCACATTCGAATCATCATTCGGCACAGAGTTATAATTTGGCTGTTGCGCTGCGTCAGAGTTGGACAGAAATGTTTTATAAATACATTTTTTGGTTGTGGCTTCCTTTACTTGGTTTTCATCCTATTATGATGTTTGTAATGATGTCTATTAGTCTTATTTATCAATTTATCTTGCATACAGAAGCAGTTGGAAAGCTCGGTTTCTTAGAATATTTTATGAATACACCTTCTCATCATAGAGTTCATCACGCTACCAATATCAAATATTTAGATAAAAATCATGCAGGAATTTTTATTATTTGGGACAGACTTTTCGGAACATTTATAAAAGAAGACGAAGAAAAACCAATCTACGGACTTACTCAAAACCTAGAAACCTACAATCCAATTCGTATCGCATCTTATGAATATGAAAAAATTTGGGAAGACATCAAAAAGCCTATTTCGTGGAAGAATAGAATTAATTATCTAATAAAACCACCCGGTTGGAGTCATGATGGAAGTCGAAAAACTACAAAGGATTTGGTAAATGAAATGAAAAATAAAAGTAGCTGACAGCTTCCAAGCTGTCAGAAATATTTATAATACTAACACCTTGGAAAGTGTCAGCTACATTAAAAGTCTAATTCTCATAATCCAAAATCTTACGAGTTTCTACTTCTCTAGTCTTGACAGGAATCACAAAACGAAGCGAAAAAGCGTGTCTATTCAAGTTTGTAATGACTTGATTAAATCCTGCTTTTGCAAAAACAAAATTATAAGAATAAGTAAGATGTAATCCATTTCCAATTTTGCCTGCATTTCCATTTCCAAATAAAGTTCTAGGCGAAACTCCCATCAAAATACGAACACCGGGATTTATTTTAGCTCCGTCTGTATGAACAGTTGCAGCAGCTCCCAAAGCGACCCAAGACTGTGTCCAGCCTGTGAGCGCAAGTCCATAATAATTATTCCAAGGCGAAGTTTGAACAGAATCAACTCCACCAGCAACTTGTCTTATTTCATATTCTTTTTTAAATGAATTATTAAAGGGCGCAATCTCTCCAGAAAGCGAAACGGCAAAAAATGTCTTTTTCCAATTCCATTTTGCCTTAGCAATTCCCAACTCCAAAACAGGACTGTAATAATACTGAATACCTCCCACAATTCCCCAACCAACAGTTTCTTGAAACAAAGAACGAGAATCATAAAACTGACTAACATCATTTGGTTTGCATTCTGCAAAAACTTCTAAATAGGTATTTCGCTGTGTAATATCCAAAATTGCCATACTATCGAACTTTCCAGTTGAAGAAATTCCATAGATTTCGTATCTGCGAAGGATTTTTCCATTTGGCTTTTTCAAAACAAAAGTAGAATCATTTTCGGTTTGCCAAGTTCCTGTTTCAGTTCTATCAAAGGCAGAAAAATTATAACTTTTATCTTCTTTTAGTTCTAAAAATTCTTTTTCACAATCTCTAACACTAAAAAGAGTATCTGATTCATCCATATAAATTTCTATATAATGCGCTAAACCCCATTTTTTACCTGTGATATTTTTCATTTTATTCTCTAACTTACTTTCTAATTTTTCTTCCGTTTTTTCGGCTGTATCTTGAGCAGAAACGAAAGAAAAAGAAAAAATAGTAGTTACAAAAACAGCAAAAAATAAATTGAATTGGATTTTCATTTTTTAATAATTAGGAGAGAACAAAATTTTGAAAAATTTAAAAGTATAAATGCTCAAAAGCGTAGATTTATCAATAAGCAAAAATACTACTCAAATCAATAAACTACGTAAAAATACAAGACATATTTATAAAAATATAAATATCAAAGTTTTTTTTGTATTTTTGCCGAACTATTACCATCCAAAAAGAAAGCAGGTAGTCAATTTGATTGATTATCTGTTTTTCTTTTTTATGACTTTGCGTAGCCGACCGTTTCTAACTGTCGTAAACTAAATTATATTTCAGATTTCTAACTTGGTTTAAAACTGACTAATCAGACCAAAATGTATTTTTGAATTAATGACTGAAATAGGCTGTGTTTTAGAATTTCCCATGGCATAAACAAAATAAAAAACTCCTGTTTTAGTGGCAAAACTAATTCCTGCACCTGCTGAAGTGGGCAAATCCAAATACGGTTCATTCCTACGAGTATGCGCCCAAACGGCAGCCTGCTCTGCAAAAGCCATCAAATAAGAACGCTCTTCGAAATAAAAACGCCATTCTGCACCCAAAAGCCCATACCGAGAAACAAAAAAACTATTTGGGTCAAAACCACGAAGATTTTGCAAACCTCCCACTCTCAAAAGTTCATTCAAAAACAAATTCTTGCTTTCTATAAACTGAACTTGTCCCCTCAAACGAATAGAAGATAGTTTATTCACTTTGAAAAACAAACTTAAATCTGTATTAAATTTTAATTGAGGACTGCTAAAATTACTTTCAGTCTGTGTATCTGAAATTCGGCTTCTACTAAGCGAATCGGTAAAAGTTTTGTTTCCTGTTGATATTTCTGTTGTGATTTGAAAACCTTTTCTTGGAAAATAAACATCATCTAAAGTAGTATAAGAATGTGAAATTCCATAATGAAAAAAACGACTATCGGCTGTCGGAACGTTGGCTGTATCTGCATTTCTGATAATTCCTGTTCGTGTGGTGGTAAGAAGTGAGGTAAAAAAAACAATTTTGCCAAACTTTGCACTCGGATAGGCTATATTTGCACGCCTTTCGACGATACTAAAGGTAGAATCTTCTTTAATAAAATTGAATGTTCCACCTATTTCAAGATTTGTTTTTAAGAAATTTGGGTGTTGATAATTTGCAAAAAGCGTTTGAGATTCGGGGCGAATTCTTTGCCATTCGAAAGCGATTGTTTTTCCTGCTCCAAAAGGATTTACAAGATGTAGCTTTACCTGTCCTGTCAGAAGCAAATTAGAACCAGATGGGTTTTGAGAATTTCCACCTGTTCCATTTGCTGTTTGGCTTTTTGGTAAAAAACCAATTACACCATCAAACTGACTGCTTCGTACTCGTTTTAATGGAAGCCGTAAATACGCTCTATCATATCGAAATTCTACTTTTGGTTTGCCATCTACTTTCAGATAAGGCATTGTTTTGAGTAAACGAATTGCATTTTTGACGCTATTTTCTTGATAAATTTTTCCTTGTTGAATATGTAAATAATTCATCAAAAAGTCTTTTTTTATTTTTGCATCGCCATCAATAAGCAAAGAATCAAATTGAATAAATGCACCACTTTGATAGGTCAGATTAGCAGAAAAATAAATTCGCTTATCCGTTTCGATAATTTCTGCGCTATCCAAATTAGTTCTTGCCATGGGGTAGCCGTTATTTTCGGCATATTTTAAGATGGCTTGTTGTAATTTTTCTATATCTTGAGTTTTGACAGGAACGCTTTCATTATTTTTTGATATTTGTTTGAGAAAATCTTTTCTTTCAAAATCAGAAATAACATTTTTTTGTATCAAACTAGGAAGGGATTTTGTGCTTAATGTTTTCCAAAAAGCTCGTTTTCCTAAGTCAATAATGAGTTCTATTTTATTTTTAGAATTTGATTTTTTAAGACTATCTACTTTAGAAGGAAGTATTTTTGCGCTCCAATAGCCTTCATTGTGCAAATTTTGAAGTAAATTTGTAGTGAGCTGATTTAATTCTGAAAGTGATTTTATTTGTTTTGGAATACTGGTAGAAGGTAATTTTTTCTCAAATGAATTTTGATACAAAAGACTGACCTCAACTTGTGCAGCTACTTTTTCTATAAATAATATTAAAAAAAGAAGGCAAGTAAGACTAAACAAAAACTTTAGATAAGAAAAATTAGTATTCATTAAAATATAAAAATTGTATTTAGCTTTGCTGCTTTATCAGGTTTATTCTCTGTGCTTTTCCGTAAACTCTGTGTTTAAAACGTATTCTATCCATAAAATATGCAAAACGAAAACGAAAATCAATCTTACCCTTCTTTTCCCAACTACGAAAGTGAAGATGATGCTTCAAACCCATTTTTATATGAAGAAGTTATCTATAAGAAGAAAAAACCTAAATATTGGTTACATATTTTATTATTTGTCATTACTTTTTTGGCAACTACTTTTGCAGGTGCAGAATGGATTTTTGGAGAAAAAAGTTTTGTAGCTCTTCTTTTTGATGCAGATGGTTTTGCAGGAATTGGAAGTGGAGGACTTGGTTTTGATGGTTTTGTGGCTGGTTTGGCGTATTCTATCCCTTTCTTAGGAATCTTGACGGTTCATGAGTTCGGACATTATTTTGCTGCAAAATATCACAATATTCGTGCTTCTTTGCCTTTTTATATTCCGATGTGGCTTGGTTTTTTGGGAATGCCTTCTACTATCGGAACAATGGGCGCATTTATCAAAATTGAGTCGCCTTTTACTTCTCAAAAATCGCTTTTTGATGTTGGTGTAGCTGGTCCTTTGGCTGGTTTTGTGATTGCTTTAGGGGTTCTTTTTTATGGATTTTTGAATCTTCCATCGCCTGAATATGTAATTGAAGTAGCACATCCGTCGTGGCAAAAATATGGTTTGGATTATGCTTCTCACGTTTATAAATCCATTCCAGAAGGCGCAAATATGGAACTCGGAACAAATCTTTTATTTGAATTTTTCAAAAATTACGTTGCTCCAAATCCAGAATGGGTGCCAAACAATAGAGAAATTTTTCATTATCCTTTTCTGTTGGCAGGTTATTTAGCTCTATTTTTTACGGCTCTGAATCTTATGCCGATTGGTCAGCTTGACGGAGGACACGTTTTGTATGCGATGTTTGGCGAAAAATGGCACAAAAAAATCTCAATGGCAATGTTTACGCTTTTCTTGACCTATGCAGGATTAGGACTTATTTCGCCTCAAGCCCCCATCGAAGATATTGCACTGTACAGTATTTTTTATCTCTTTTTCTTATTTATTATTTTCCTCAAAAACACCGAAAAACCGATTAATGCTGTTGTTTTTGCGCTAGGAATTTATGCTTTTCAATTTATAGTGGTCAGTATTTTTCCAAAGGCACAAGGGTATTATGGTTGGTTAGCTTTTGGTTTTCTTTTGGGAAGAGTTTTGGGGCTTTCGCATCCACCGACACAAAATCAAGTTACACCACTTACAAAAGGAAGGATGATTTTGGGGATAGTTACTTTTATTATTTTTATACTTTGTTTTTCGCCTCAGCCTTTTGTGATTTCTTAGAAATTTTATGGAGTAGATAATTTTGATTTTAATCAAACTCCCTCAAAAAAAATTAAATCTAAAATCATAACTTCTTAATTGAGTTTGAATTAATTACCTTTGTAAGCAAGACGTATTTTGCAATCGTATTTATATCTAAAAAATAGTTACAAGAAAATTCCTACCCAATTATATGCAATTAATAGACGGAAAAAATACAGCCGAATTACTCAAAAAAGAATTAGCCATTGAAGTAGCAGTACGCAAAGAAAAAGGATTCAAAACGCCTCATCTTGCAGCAATTTTGGTAGGCGAAGACGGAGCTAGTCAGACGTATGTAGCTAATAAAGTCAAGTCATGCGAACAAATTGGTTTTGTTTCTACACTCAAAAACCTTCCTGCCACAATTACAGAAGAAGAATTATTAAAAATTGTAGAAGAATTTAATCAAAATGAAGATATTGATGGTTTTATTGTTCAACTTCCTTTGCCAAATCATATTGATGCTGATAAAATAACGTTAGCTATTTCGCCAGAAAAAGATGTCGATGGTTTTCATCCTTCAAATATTGGTAAAATGGTTTTGGGTTTGCCGTGTTATTTACCTGCAACACCTTTCGGAATTGTAAAATTATTAGAACAATATAACATCGAAACTTCTGGAAAACATGCTGTTGTAATCGGTAGAAGTAATATTGTGGGTTCGCCAATGAGCATTCTTTTAGCTCGCAATGAAAAAATCGGAAACTGTACTGTTACGCTTACACATAGCAGAACCAAAAATCTAAAAGAAATTTCACTACAAGCAGATATTATCATTGCAGCCATCGGAAAACCTGAGTTTGTAACAGCAGATATGGTAAAAGAAGGTGCAATCGTTATTGATGTAGGAACTACACGAGTTCCTGATGCAAGTAAAAAATCGGGCTTTGCACTCAAAGGAGATGTAAAGTTTGATGAAGTGGCAGAAAAATGTTCGTTTATTACGCCTGTACCAGGGGGAGTAGGGCCAATGACGGTAACAGCACTTTTGTTTAATACGCTTCAAGCAGCGAAAACAAAGTAAGAATTTAGAAATTAGAATTCAGAATTGAATGAAATTTCTTGTATTTGTATTACTTCTAACTTCTAAAATCTCAATTCTAAATTTATATTTGCATTACCTCTAACTTCTAAAATCTCAATTCTAAATTTATATATAATGGAATACAAAAAAACAGACCTCACTAAAAAGCCTGTTCAAAAGGTAGAAAACATACAAAATCCAGCTTTTGCCTTCGAAAAAATCAATTATATTTTAATGATTGTTGGAGTAGTTGTTATTACTTTAGGTTTTACGATTATGGCAATGGAAGATGCTCAACATGGCTTCGGATTTTTGGGTCTTACATTAGGTCCAATCGTTACTTTTGTTGGTTTTATGTTCGAAATTTTTGCGATTCTTTATAAAAAGAAGAAATAAATGTATCATTTATTTTTTTAAACACAGAGTTCACAAAGAACACAGAGAAATGAAGAATAGATTTTTGAAATGCACTTTATACTTAGTAATTTTATTTCTCTGTTTTTCTTGTCAAAATTTGGATACAGAAACTTCAGATAATACAGAATCAAAACCTGTAATATTACTTTTGGGTGGAGATATTTTGCTAGACAGAGGAGTCAGAACAGAAATAGAAAAAAAGGGAGTTATTTCGCTCTTCGATAGTCTGCAGCCTATTTTTAATGAATATAAATCTGAATATAATTTCATTTTAGCCAATTTGGAATGTCCACTTACTGATGAAGATTCATTTATTCCAAAACGTTTTAGTTTTCGTGCGCCAAGTTCGTATGCCGATTCTCTCAAAAAAGCAGGTTTTACGCATTTGTTTTTAGCAAACAATCACACCAACGACCACCACCGAAAAGGACTTGCAAACACATTTAATTCTCTTAAAAAAGTTGGAATTATAGGAATTGGATATGGAGAAACACATTCTGAAAGTTGTGAACCTGTCTTTATAGAACAAAAAAATAATAATCCGACATCTACTAAAATTGCTATTCTTTCAGTTGTTAGAGTTCCTTTAGAAAATTGGTTTCGAATGGAAGAAAAGCCTTCTATTTGTTAGTTAGGAATAAAAGAATTAGTACAAAAAGTAAAAGAATTAAAAGAAAAAGAACCTCAAACGATTATTATTATTTCGCTGCATTGGGGAACAGAATATAAATTTCTACCAAGAGCAGAACAGCGAAAAGAAGCGCATTTACTCACTTTAGCAGGTGCAGATGCCATTATCGGACACCATCCACACGTAACACAAAGCATAGAATTTGTAAACGATAAACCTGTTTTTTATAGTTTGGGAAATTTTGTCTTTGACCAAGAAGGAGAATTTAGAGATAGATGTATTTTGATAAACTTTGAAATTAAAAGTAAAAGAATAAATCGTATTTTAGTTTATCCATTACAAATCAAAAATGCTGTTCCTCAGTTTTTCTCAAATTCACTTTCTTCTGTTGAGGATTCTATTCAAAAAGCCTTTTTTATAAAACATTTGAAAAGCCTATCAAAAGGAGTTATTTTTGAAGAAGTAAAACAAAATAATTCGTCTTTTTCTACCTATTTGATACAACGCAAATGAAATTTTATAAATTTGTCTATACAATACTTCTGTTTTTGGCTTTATTATTCATTGAGACTCAAAACAGTTTTGCACAAACCAATACTTCCAGTTTTGTTCCTTATCAAAGCGATTATTATCATATTTTGAAACGCTATGAGATAAAGCGAGGTAAATTTTTCAAGCCTTTTCATAGTTCTACCCTTCCACTTTCTCGTTCTACTATTGCGCTTTTTGCTGATTCTTTAGCATTGGATAGTACAAAGAATTATTCTCAATCTGATAAATTCAATATCAATTATTTACTGACTGATAATTATGAATTTACCAAAAAAGATAGCGTAAAACAGAAAGGAATCTTGAAATATTTTTATAAAAGAAAACCTGATTTTCTTTCTGTGATGAATGAAAATTACGATATGAAATTGGAAAAAGGAGCATTAGATTTTGTCATTCGTGCTAATCCAATTTTACACTTGGGAGTAGGGCAAGATAATACTAGAGATGAAATGCTCACTTTGAATACCAGAGGTGCAGAAATTCACGGTGTTGCAGCTCGTCGTATTGGTTTTTATGCTTCTGTAACCGAAACACAGGCTATTTTTCCTCGTTATGTACAAAATGTAATTGATTCACTTAGTCCTGACCGTTCATTAGACAATTTTGTAGTTCCGAATGAAGCCTTTGCCAAGCCTTTTAAAGAAAATGGCGTAGATTTTTTGAGAGTAAGAGGATATATTACTTTCAATGTAGCGAAAGTAGTTGATGTGCAATTTGGAAACGATAATAATTTTATAGGAAATGGCTATCGTTCGCTTGTTTTGTCTGATTTTGCGCCTCCTCATTTATTTTTGAAACTTCAAACGAAATTTTGGAAAATTAATTATACCAATCTTTATACACAAATGGTGGCTGATGTACAGCGTGCAAATTCATTATATCCCAAAAAATACGTCATTTATCATCATTTAAGTATAGATATTACTAAAAAATTCAATTTAGGAGTTTTTGAAAGTGTAGCGTATGGAAGAAAAGACCAAGGACAAAATGATACGTTTGATTTGAGTTATCTGAATCCATTTATTTTTTATCGTGCCGTTGAGCAAGGAATTGGGAGTATAGATAATGCACTTGTGGGAGCAGATTTTAAATGGCTTGCTTTAAAGGATTTTCAGCTTTACGGACAGTTTGTGCTTGATGAATTGAAGGTTGGTGAGCTAGTAGATAATAATGGCTGGTGGGGAAATAAATATGGCATTCAGTTGGGTTTGAATTATATTGATTTTGCTAATATCAAAAATTTGGATTTGCAGTTAGAAACAAATATTGTTCGTCCTTATACTTATACACACTCTTCTGATGAGCAGCTTTCTAATTTTGTACATTACAGACAGTCTCTTGCCCATCCTTTGGGAGCTAATTTTATGGAGTTTTTAGGTGTTTTGCGTTATCAACCTATTCCAAGGCTTACTATTACTGGAAAATTTATCTACGCTCAAACAGGAGAAGATTCGAACGGTAGCAACTGGGGAAGTAATCTTTTAATCTCAAATGTAGATGTAGATGATACCAACGAATACGGAAATACAATCGGACAAGGTATAGAAACAAATATTTTATTTGGTCGTCTGACAGCAACATATCAACTTTATCACAACCTTTTCATTGATGCTGATGTCATTCATAGAAACAAAACTTCGGCTCTTGTAGCTAGAGATTTGAGTTCGACTGTTTTTTCGGTGGGTATGCGTTTGAATATTGGACAGCGTTTGTATGAGTTTTGATTTTTGTAAACTCTGACTTTATAATTTTGAAGAAGCTAATTCATATAAAAATGGGTTAGCTTTTTTATTTCAAGTTTTATTAAAATTGAACTTCGTAGAAAGGTTAATGCTCTTTCTCTGGCTTTCTAGTTAGAATAATGGTAGGGTCTAAAACTTTCAGTTCTGTTATTATTATTGTAAGAATAGTAAGCTGTAATATTTCCCTGCCATTGTTGGTTTTTAGTTTCTGCTTGCCGTTACGGTGACCAACAACAGAAATATGCACAAGTTTAGGCAAAATAACTGCTTTCTTATTGTTTGAATTAAAACTCTTTTTTGAAAGAAGATGACTAGATTTGTGGTAGTGTTTGTTGTTGGTGTACCTGTGCATAAACTGGTCAGTTTCTCCTTTTTGGTAGGTTACTTTGTGTACATTTCCACTCAAAAGGTCGTAGCTGTATTCTACTGTTTTGGGTTCTAATTCAGGAAGACTTTGGACTAGTTTTTCTACATTTCCGTGTATGTCGTAGTCGTAGAAAGTGGCTGCTCCTGTTGTTTGTCCGTCTTCAAATACTTGTCTGGCAGCAAATACAAAATACCCACACTCGCAAATCTAAGATTTAGCTACGCTGACTTAAAAGTTGCCAAACTGATAAATCGTAGTCGCAGACAATGCTTAACAACCTTTTTTCATTCTACACCCAACTGGGCGATTATCTTTTGAATATGCCCAAAATGGATAACCGTGATAAAAAATAGTTTGACAGACTTTATAAATGGTATCAAAATCATAATTTTCTTTATCCAAAATCTGCCGTGTCAGTTGTGCGCCTTCTCGTCTGTGGCTTGGGTGGCTAATGCTTCCGTCTGCTTCATGAGTGAGTGTATGAGGTTTGCAAATATTATGGAAAATAACTGTCAAGAGTAAAATATCTTGTTCTTCTTTTGAGAAAGTAGTCCATTCTTCAGTCTTTAAAATCGAATCCAAAACCATCTGTGTATGCGTACAAACATCGCCTTCTGCATGTTTTATTGGGTCTTGCATCGTATTTTTCATATCCTCAAATAAAGGACTATATTTTTCACTAATTCAAAGTCATGTAGTTTCATTATTGCCTTATTTTAAGTAAATGGACACCTGCCAAAGCAGCGAAGCTAATTTAAAATGGATAATTGATAATTACATAAAACGTTGATTATCAATTTATTACATTAAAAAATAAGATGCATTAATTTTGTACGATTACTTATTGCAGGTTAAAACGTTTTTTTTATTTTGACTAATTCTAATCTCACATTTTTAGTTTCATTCTAAAAACAAATCCTTTCTATTATTGCTTTCGTTATAGACTGGGATTAATATGGAAACTATATTCCCTACCTTTTTAAATTTAGAATTGTAATTAACAAAAAAATAAAAGAAAATTATGTCAAAAAATGGAATTCAGAAACCGTTCGTAACGATGAAAACATCAGTTACACAAGAAATGCAAAACCTTATCAATAAGCAAATCCAATTAGAAGCTCGCTCTTCTTGGGCGTATTTGGCTGCTGCTTCTTGGTGTGATAAAGAAGGATATATCAACTCAGCAAAATACCTCTATGAGCATGCAGAAGAAGAACGTATGCACATGATGAAGTTTTTCAATTACCTAAATAACGCTGGTGGACACGCTCTTGCACCTGAAATTACGGATATGCGTTATGATTTTGAAAAATTGAGAGATGTTTTCGAAACAGCTTTAAAGCATGAAATCAAAGTTACTTTAGCAATCAATGAACTTGTAGATGCGTGTTTGAAAGCAAAAGATTTTGCTACTTTTCAGTTTTTACAATGGTTTGTAAATGAGCAAAGAGAAGAAGAAGTAATTTCTCGTCGTGCCGTTGAGCTTTTTGATATTATTGGAGAAGAAGGTCAAGGAATTTGGCTTATCGACCAAGCTATCGGAAAAATTGAAACAGAAATGGCAGAAGCAGAAGGAGCTGAGGCAGAAGCCTAGGTTTTGTAAAATCAGATTAATTTGAGGTTAATTTGAAATCACTATGAAAAAACCACTTTTTTATAGTGATTTTTTTGTTTATTTCTCGTTCGCTTTTTCTAAAATCAAATCAAAAAGTTTATCTCCTATAAATATATCTTTACTCCTAGCTTCCAAAAGTAAAGGTTTTATTTCATCAATTAACCCTAACTCTTTCGCTCTAATCAAAATCCCATACGAACCTGTAACATTACAGTTTCTAGCTTTAGCATATTTAGTTCCTAATCTTTCATCTAAAATCAACAAATCAGCTTTCATTTCTTGATATAAAATAATTGCTTGGGCTTCTCCTCTATCCAACGATTCTTCCAACTGTTCAAGAGCTAAATGATTTGAAACCGATTCAATCTTTATCCAATCATATTTTGGTAAATGAGTATAAAAACGTGGTTATCTGACAATTTTTGTGATAATTTTATTTTTGGTAACACCTAATTTTAACTTGGTCTGTACCGAAGGTCTGACCAAGTTAAAATAAGCACTGAA
>PFKD01000019.1 GCA_002784125.1 Flexibacter sp. CG_4_10_14_3_um_filter_32_15 | reverse complement strand
GATAGTTAAAGTGTGTTTAAACATACTGAAAGCAGTATAAAAAGTTTCGTGCGTTTACCCTATCCAATAATAGAGCTTGATAGGTGGATAGTTTGGAAGAACTATTTTTGATTTATTAGAAATAGCGAATTGATAATTTTTAGGAATAAAAGTAGTTAGTTCGTGTATGTGAGCAGCACTAAGCAAACATAAAATACCCTTCGGAACGATTGCTTTTATTTCAGAATACTGACTTTCAATATTACAATTAATAGCATAAATACCTCTCTTTATTTTAGATAAATAACCCTCTTGTTGCATTTTTTTGATAAAATAATGCGAATAGCCATTTTCCATCAATTCTTTTGTAGTAATAACTGACTTCTCTTTTGATAGATTTTCTAAACTAGAATTCGTTTTTTTCATCTGTCTTTATTTATTAAGCTACGGTAAATAAATGAGTTTTAGTAAAGATAGTAAAACTAATGTTATTTTAGTAATCTACGGTAAACGTTTTTTTCTTCGTAAGAAAATTAATTAAAAAAACTCTTTATTTCCATTAAAAGTGAAATAAGGAGTTTTGTATAAAAACATTTCTGAATTCTAAAAAGGATACCCAATAGCAATATTCAAAACTAAATTTTGTCTTCGCCAATCTCTATCTCTAATTTTTATCTGACTAGCTACCCAACGCCCATTTTCTGGCAGCCGAGGTTTGCTAAGAGGAAAAGCGACATCAAAACGAAGAACAAAAAAAGTAACATCCACTCTAAGTCCTGCACCTACACCGACAGCAATATCATTGATAAAATTACTTGAATTAAATAATCCACCTTTACGATTTGGGTCATTTTTTACTAGCCAAACATTTCCTGCATCGGCAAAAACAGCCCCTTTGAAGACACTATAAATCGGAAAACGATATTCAATATTTGCTTCTAGGCGCATATCTCCTGTTTGGTCATAGAAAAGTCCACTTGTACTATCCTTGGAAATATACGAACCTGGTCCAATCGAACGAGCTTGAAAAGCACGAATACTATTTGTTCCACCTGCAAAAAACTGTTTGGTATAAGGCAAAACATCAGCATTTCCATACGGAACTCCCACCCCAGCAATAAAACGAGTAGCTATTTTGTGATGCGTTTCTGTATTAAAATTGAGATAATACCTAAAATCTATATCTGCACGAGCATATTGAGCATACGGTTCGCTAAAAATGGTAAAAGGCTCTTCACCTGTTGATTTTTCAGCTTCAAAAATACTTTGAATGCTATGAATTAGATTTCCTCCTATATCAATATTTCCATTAAAGAAAATATCATTTTTATTTTTTTTTACTTTTTCATCTACTTTGGCAGCACTTTGATACGTAAATGAATAATTTCCTCCTAAAATAAATTGATTTTGAAAACTTCGCTGTAAAAGTGGATTATCTCCAATGGCTTCATTAAAAAGACTGGTGGTGTCCATCAAACGAACATAATTTATAGAAATCGGATTAAAACGGTGTCTTTTAGTAGCCGTTTCTTGCCAATCGTAGCCAAATTGAGCCGTTTCAGAAAGCAATTTGAAATAATTTACTCTACTCAGTAATCGTACATCGCCTTGAAAAACTGTTTTGGGAACATACTTTTGAGCCAAACGAGGAACTTTGATAGGTGTAATAAAACGAGGAATATAAACTTCCAAACCTGCTCCTACTTCATAAGAATAAAGTCCATTTTGTTGGTTGGGTTGTTCGATATTTTGGTTTGAGCCTCGTCCACTAAGCTGCGTTTCGAAACGTCCGTCCAAACGAACTACCAAAAGTTCTGCACCACCAAAGGCATTTTTGTTGCGATAACTCATATTTAATCCTGGCCCTGCAAAATTATTGGATTTCGAAACGAGATTTAATTCTGCTCTTAATGATTTTCTTTTTGAAGGAACAAGCTGAATATACGCATCTAAGTAGCCTTCTTTTCCGATTGAATCAACAGGTTTGTACCGAATGTCTGCAAACTTCAAAGCACCCAATCCCATCAAACGCTTTAAAGTTTGTTCGTGTTTTTCTGCTGAATAGAGTGTATCTGGGTCTAAAAAAATAGAACGAGCTAATATTTCTGGACGAAACTGACAATTTTCCATCACACAATAAAAAGTAGAATCTCCCTCCAAACGTCCCATTCTTTGCAGTTTTGTGGGATTATTAATAGTATCCATTCCCATTTTATAATTGGGAAACAAAAATATATTTCTAATTCGGTAAGGTTTTCTAGCAATATTAGGCATTTGTTTTTTTACCTGCACATAGACATTCATTTTTCGATTGCCGATTGTCGAATCTACTTTATAAATGATGAATTTATCATTAAAATAAAAATACCCTTTTTCTTTTGCATATTCATTTAGCCGAGTTCTTTCTTGTTCTAAAAGTTGAAAGTTATAAGGGGCGCCTGTTTTTAATAATGTTTCTTTTTGAGCAGCATTGAGGACATTTCCAAGTGGGTCAGGCTCTTTTGGAAAATTAATCGTGTCTAATCTATAAGGTTGGTAAACGGTAGGTGTGTAAATTATTTGTGCTGTTTTTTTAGTTTGTTCAATTTTGGCTTCTGTTGTGGCTTCAAAATGGCCATTTGCCAAAAGTCTGTTCAATATGAGTTTGCGAGTACGCTCTTCGTTTACATCGCTTACCAAAACTGGAGGTGTGCCGATTTTTGTCATTACCCAATGCTTAAAACCTTTTTCTTTTTCGGTATAAAATGTATTATAAAAGGCAAGTTGAGGACGCATCCACAAAAGTTTTGTGTTTGGCTCTGTAGTTATTGTTTCTTCTATTTCAGCTTCTATACGTTCTTGATTCGGAATTTTCCCTTCTTTTTTGTCCCATTTTATTTGACTTCTTGTATAAAGAGGGTTTTCTTTTGTGATTTTGCTAAGTCCAGTACAACCACTAGTTAGTAAAAAACTAATAAAAAAAAGAGAAGTTATTAAAAATGAAAAAGAAAAACGAGGTACGAAAAGGTGAAAAATGTTTCGCATTTGCCAAAAAGAAAGATGAAAAATGAAGAGTAAACTATAAAAAGAAAAGCGTATAAATTAGATTCGCTCTTCATTTCAACTTCTATATATCAATTTTGTTTTTCAAAACAAGAAACAGATTTTCTAGGTAGGACTTTCGCAAAAGATAAATTGAACCAAATTATATTTGGCTCTTATCTGATATTGGACTGATAATAAACAAGTTTTGTACTTACCAAATTTTATCCTGTAAAAGTGTTGTTTT
>PFKD01000254.1 GCA_002784125.1 Flexibacter sp. CG_4_10_14_3_um_filter_32_15 | reverse complement strand
ACTTAAAAATGTCACTCATGTTGGTCTATAGAAAAATACTTTAACAACGTAGAAAACCTACTAAACTTTGAAATTTAGTAGGCTTTTGCTTGTAATTTTTTCAATTTCTATAAATTATTATCAATCACTTCTTGTCTGCTTTTCTGTTCACGTGCTAGTGTTTCTTTTTGGCGTTCTTCTTCTGCCTGTGAAAGTTTATCAGTCGGACAAGGATAATCAAACAAACATTTGTCTTTGATTGCTTTTTCTACAATTTCAGGAACCATTTTTTCCCAACCATCTTTTCCTGCTTTTATCATCTCTAGTACATTATCAGAGAAAATATGCAAAATTTCCGTATTGATATTCTGAATAGTAGCCAGTTTTTGAGTTTCTAATAAGTATTTATATAAAAATGTTTGTTTAGGAGCAACCTCAAAATCTTCACAACCCAAAATCTTATCTGTACCTGGAATACGTGAAGGATAAACGTACATTTTGACATTAGAGCCAAATAACTTTCCGAAGGCTTCCAAAATTCCACCATTCAGATTTGTATAAAATTCATCTTCAAAAACGTCAGCAAGTGAATAAATTCCTAGAATAATTCCAATTTTCTTACCACGAGTAAAGAGTGATAAATATTCTACCAAACGATAATATTCTTGATAATTAGAAATAATTACTGTTTTTCCCATCGAACAAAGAATATCTACTCTATCCAAAAAGTCTTCATCACTAATTGTTCCTTCTGCACGAAGATTGGCAAGGGTAAGTTCTACCAACACCAAAACGTCTTTGTTAGCTACATCAGGCTCATCTTTAAACATATCCAAACCTCTATCCAACATATCCACATTTACGTGCGTAGGTGGACGAAAACGACCACGAAGAGCTAAAATATTCTTTTTATAAAGAGCTTCCGAAGGCTGCAAAACATTTCCATTTGAGCCAAACATAGCTGCATTACTCATTCCATTTTTGACTAATTTCAAACTCATCAAACGATTATCTACGTGTTCGAAGTCGGGACCAGTCATTCTAAACATATCGATTTCTATTCTATCCCTAGAAAGATTATCCATCAATGAAGTAAGCATCAAATCAGGATTATGCGAATGATAAAAACAAGCATACATCAAATTCACACCAATAATTCCGACAACCTGTTCTTGTAAAAACTTATGATTATCTAATAAATTGATATGAATAATTACTTCATTAGGAGCTGAATTTGGTTTTAATTGAAAACGAAGTCCAATCCAGCCATGTCCACGATTTGTTTTATTGTAATTCAAAACTTCAATCGTATTTGATAACGCAAAAAAGCACGTATCAGGACGGTGTTCTCTCAAACGCTCTTCCACCAAATGATATTCATGCGAAATCATTTTTATCAAACGAGATTCACAAACATAGCGTCCACTTTCCTCTGCACCATAAATGGCATCACTAAACGCCATATCATAAGCTGACATCGTTTTGGCAATCGTACCAGAAGCTGCCCCAGCCTTAAAAAATTGTGCAGCTACTTCTTGTCCTGCTCCAATTTCAGCAAATGAACCATAAATACTTGCATCAAGATTGACCTTTAAGGCTTTTTGTTTGGTAGTTAATAATCGGTCTGTTGATTTTGTTGTAGAATGACTGTTACTCATAGCTATATGAATTCTTTTTGGTGAAAGGAAAGTAATTGATGTAAGTAAAGCAAAAATCAGACTTAAAATTACGAAAAAGCAGTAAGAAAGCCTATTACTTTAGTGTTAATTTTACACTAAAGAATTTTAAGATAACTTTTATAGAAAAAACAAAGTTATTTATCTGACAATCAGCTTTTTTTATCGAAAAATCTAAATTGAAATAAAACCAAAAAAAAATGACACTTTTTTTGAAAGTATCATTTTTTAGTAAAAATTTAAAGTTAAAACTGCTTTCTACGATTTCTTTTAAAGTCTTCAAAAACTAATTGTCCAAGTCCTTGCAGACCCGAATAATACGCATTTCCACCATTTGTAGCTGTAAATTCTTTTACAAACTGTTGTAGATAAGGGTCAGAAGCAATCATAAAAGTAGTAATTGGCGTTTTGAGTTTTTTACATTGTGCTGCCAAATTCAATGTTTTATTCAAAATGGTTGAATCCAATCCAAAACTATTTTTGTAATACTTCAAGCCTTTTTTGATACAAGTAGGCTTTCCATCGGTTATCATAAAAATCTGTTTGTTTGGGTTTTTTCTACGGCGCAAAAGTCCCATAGCCAATTCCAAACCTGCAACCGTATTTGTGTGATAAGGACCTACTTCTAAGTAAGGCAAATCTTTAACTTCAATCTGCCAAGCATCATTTCCAAAGACGATAATATCTAACGTATCTTTTGGATATTTTGTAGTGATAAGTTCGGCAAGAGCCATCGCTACTTTTTTGGCTGGTGTAATTCGGTCTTCTCCATACAAAATCATAGAGTGCGAAATATCAATCATCAAAACGGTTGAAGTTTGTGCTAAATATTCCTTTTCTCTGATGGTAAGGTCATTTTCTGTCATTCGAAACTCTCCAATCCCACCATTTATTTGAGCATTTTTGATAGATTCTGTATAAGAAATTTGGTCTAAATCATCTCCAAAACGATACGGACGTTCGTCTGCCGAAACATCGCCACTATTTCCATGAAACTTCGTTCTGTGATTTCCTCCTTTAGATTTTTTGAGCTTTCCAAAGATTTCTTCTAATGCACTTCTTCGAATTGTTTGGTCACTTTTTGGTGTAACTTTTATTTCTCCAGTAGCTGCATTTTCTTCTAAATAGCCTTTTTCCTTCAAATCTTCAAAAAAATCTCCTATTCCGTAGCCTTCTCCTGTAAGATTGTGCTGTCTATCTAAATCGGTTAGCCAAGACATTGCCTTTCCTACATCTCCTCCTGCCATTGATAAAAGCTGAAGAAAAATATCTAATAATTTATCAAAACCACTATTTTTTTTTGATTTGGGTGGTGTATATTTTCCGAAGCGATAACCTTCCATAATTTTATATTTTAAATTATAATTTTTATCTGTTTTTTATTGAAACTGACTGAATACGGTTTTGGTTTTAAGAATTATAGAATAACAAATCACAATCTTATTTTAGCCAGTAAACTAATATACGATTTTCTTTTGTTTTTGTGAGATTTCATTGATTATAGTTAGGGTAAACGCACGAAAAAAAAATGTACTCGTTTAAAGCAAATCAAGCTAGTTTTTAACTTTGCAAATTGAATTTA
>PFKD01000238.1 GCA_002784125.1 Flexibacter sp. CG_4_10_14_3_um_filter_32_15 | reverse complement strand
TTTGATGATTAGACACTTCAAAAATATACTTTTCTTTTTTTTTATGCAAAATTTACCTTTTTAGTAGGGTAGAGTAGTATCTTCCAACTCATCATAAAAAGCATTTTTTACAAAGTTTCCATTTTCATTTTCTACTCGTATGAATTTCCACTCGTTCTCTTCTTCTGCGTCACAAACAGTATAGAAAGAGTAATGTAAATAAGCCGTATTATTTGGTATGATAAAACTAGTTGAGTCATTTTCTAAAGAAAGATTAAATATTTTTACTTCTCTGTTTTGTCCGTTGCATCGAACATAGATATAAATAGTAGAGTCATCTTTACATTTATCAAGAAGAGTTTTTGTACTTTCTATATTATAGTAAAAAACTACTTTCTCTCCTATTTGAGCTACCGTAGGAGTTACTTTATCTTCTTCATTTTGTTTTCTTGTTATCTCACAAGAAGTACAACTCATTAATAAAATAAGTAAACAGCAGATATTTTTATTCATCAAATTAATGTTAAAGATGAGCAGAAGTCGGTTCTTCTGCTCATTTTCGTTGAAAGTTAAATTTTAGAAACAACCATAACAAGAAGGACGAGCAGCACACCATTTTTTGGCACTTTCAGCATCAGGCTGTAAACTCTTATTCTTTCCTCCATTAGCATAACAAACAAGTCCACCATTTACTTGAGCCATTTTCTCATTAGAAACAGCAAATTTGCCGAATCTTGATTTCAAAGATTTCATAAAATTAGAATTAAAAATTGTAAAATAAAATAAATATCAAAAACACGATTAGGAGTTTCTAGAATACCTACTTGAGTACGTTTGATAGCACAAATGTGAAAAAAACATTTATATTTCCTAATCAATATTACTATTATTTTTTAAATAAATTATAAATTATTGATAATCAATGTTTTATGATTTAAAAAAATTGCACTATTAGCTAAGTAAAATCACATTTTAGCAAAAAATGAGCTTTAAAAAATGGTAGTTTTGAAGTATGTTTTTCTGATTTTTAAGTCAAAATAAGTTTTTATTGTCGTTTGGGAATTTTAATCTAATTTTGCAACAAAATAAAATTGTATTACTTAGAAAGTATAAAATGACCAAATTTCCTCATATCAAGCAGCGTGACCAAATGGATTGTGGTCCTACGTGTTTGAAAATGATAACTAAATATTACGGTAAAAATTTTTCATTGCCTTTCCTTAGAGAAAACTGTTACATCGGCAAACAAGGAGTTTCTCTTTTGGGTATTGCGACAGCAGCCGAAAAAGTAGGACTTCGCACGCTTGCCGTTCAGATAGATATTCAGACCATTATAGAAGAAAAACCTGTTCCTTTTATAGTGCATTGGAATCAAAATCATTTTGTTGTCGTCTATAAAATCACAAATAAAACCGTTTTTGTAGCTGACCCAGCTTCTCAGCTTTTAGAATATACACACCAAGAATTCAGAAAAGCGTGGATTCAAGCAGGTGGAGCAGGAAAAGAAGGCAATTCAGAAGGAGAAGAACAAGGAATTGCGCTTTTGATAGAAACTACACCTGACTTTGATAATCAAGATGAAGTAGAAGAAAGCAAAGCCTCTTTTGGTTATTTATTGAATTATCTAAAACCCTATAAAGCCGTTATCTTTCAATTATTTTTAGGGCTTTTGGGAGCTACACTACTTTCTCTTTTCTTGCCTTTGCTTACTCAAGCCTTGGTAGATACAGGAATTCAGCAGAAAAATCTATCCTTTGTCTATGTCGTTTTGATAGCTCAATTACTGTTTTTTCTCTCTAAAAACTTTATTAATCTTATCAGAAGTTGGATTTTATTACAATTATCTGTTCGTCTGAATATACAAATTGTGTCCGATTTTTTAGCTAAAATGATTCGTTTGCCTTTGCCATTTTTTGAATCCAAAAATTTAGGAGATATTTTGCAACGTATGCAAGATAATCAGCGAATTGAGCAGTTTTTGAGTGGAACTTTACTAGATTTTATATTTTCTTTGGCTAGTTTGTTCTCAGTTGGCATACTGGTAGTTTTTTATAGTCCTGTTATATTCATACTTTTTTTGATTGGAAGTTTTTTATATATTACTTGGATACTTCTATTTTTGAAAAGGAGAAAAGTCTTAGACAATAAACGTTTTGCGCTCTCTTCTTCCACTCAAAGCAATGAAGTAGAACTCATACAAGGAATGGCAGAAATTAAGTTTAATAATTTTGAAAAAGAAAAACGTTGGGAGTGGGAACGCTTACAAGTAAAGAGAGCCAAATTAGCGATGAAAAGTTTGAGATTAAGTCAGTTTCAGCAATATGGAGGTGGTTTTATCAACGAACTCAAAAATATTATTATTACTTTTTGGGCAGCTTATGAAGTTATTCAAGGAAGCATGACACTCGGTATGATGATGGCAGTGCAGCAAGTTTTGGGACAAATGGAAGTTCCACTATTGCAATCTGTCAATTTTATTCAAGAGGGACAAGATGCAAAATTGAGTTTGGAGCGTTTGGGAGAAATTCACGACCAAAAAGATGAGGATTCAGCTCAAGGCAATGAAAACTTTTTAGTTAAAGAGCTTCCAGAAGGAGAAAACTCAAGAGATATTTATCTCAAAAACGTAACTTTCAGATACGGAACACCACACAGTCAGCCAGCTATTGACGACCTTACGCTACACATTCCAGCAGGAAAAACAACGGCTATTGTAGGAGAGAGTGGAAGTGGAAAAACTACACTTCTAAAACTTTTATTGAAATATTATATTCCTCAAAGTGGACAAATTACGGTTGGTTCATTGCCTCTGACTGCACTTAGTAGCTCGGTTTGGCGTTCTGCCATTGGTTCGGTTATGCAGGAAGGTTTTATTTTTTCGGAAAGTATAGCCAAAAATATTGCGTTAGGCGATGAGCGTCCCACACAAAACAGACTTATAAAATCTACTCAAATAGCAAATATTTTTGAACATATTCAGTCGTTGCCCTTGGGTTTTCATACCAAAATCGGACAGTCAGGCGAAGGTGTCAGTCAAGGGCAAAAACAGCGTTTATTGATTGCTCGTGCCGTTTATAAAAATCCAGATTATTTATTTTTTGATGAGGCTACTTCTGCGCTTGATGCCAAAAATGAAAAGGTAATTTCAGAAAATCTACAAACTTTTGGAAAATCTAAAACTCAAATTATCATTGCTCACCGACTTAGTACCGTCAAAAATGCAGACCAAATTATTTTCTTAGTTTGACTTTACTATTTTTTAATCAAAATCCTG
>PFKD01000356.1 GCA_002784125.1 Flexibacter sp. CG_4_10_14_3_um_filter_32_15 | reverse complement strand
ATAGCTAAATCCACAAGATTTTGATTAAAAAATAGTAAAGTCAAACTGAGAACTACGGAAAAGTACTTAACTTTTTGATTACTCCAGCCGTCGCTCGCAAGATTGCTCTCGCTTGCGTCTTCGCAAGTGAGGACTATGTATTCGGCATCCCTGCCGTGTATTTGCATTTCGCTGTTCTACAACAAGAATCACAAATCTAATAAATTAGCAATAAAATTATGCCTAAATATGCCCTTTTTTCAAAATCTCATATTCAGTCATTAATACATAAATACAAAAACCAAAACAGGATGCTGAATATATATAATTTCTAACTTTCATTCTCTTAATTATTTCTCTGAGTTAACTTAAACGAGTACAAATTTATTTAGAAAACCTTTTTTATTTTTAATTATAAAAATGATTTTGGTGGAAATTCATAAATTGTACCTGTATATTTGCTGTCGGTAAACTTGACAGAAAACTAAAACAAACGATAAGCACTAACAAGGAATCAATTACTTGAGCAAAGAACGCTATACGAATCAAAAATTAACTATCTAAAAATGGAGATTAAATACATAAATAGAGCTAATGGTGAAATAATAATTGAAAATCCACCAGCAGAGGGTTTAATGAAATTTTTATACAATAACTTAGTAGGAGAAAAATTGATTTTACCGATAGCCAAACAAAAATTTATCACAGATTTTTATGGAAAAATGATGGATAGTCCTTCTTCTACAAACAGAATTCAACCTTTTGTGGCATCTTTAAATATAGATATGAGTCAGTTTGAAAGAGGCATAAATGAGTTTACGTCTTTCAATGATTTTTTTTATAGAAAATTGAAGGAAAACGTTCGTAAAATTGAGGACGGTCTTGTTTCCCCAGGTGATGGTCGGATGTTAGCTTTCAAAAAGATTTCAGAAGTCAATAGTTTTTATGTAAAAGGGAGAAAATTTACACTAAAAGAATTTTTAAAAGATGACAAGTTGGTAGAGAAATATAAAGATGCTTCTATGTTTATTTTGCGTTTAGCTCCTGAAGATTATCATAGATACCACTTTCCATTTAAAGGAACTCCCTCAAAATCTAAGGAAATAAAAGGGATGTATTATTCAGTTTCTCCGATTGGTTTGCGTGATAATTTTACGAAAGTTTTTTGTGAGAATAAAAAAGAAACTTGCGAATTAAAGACAGAGAATAAAGGAGAAATACTGATTATTCCTGTTGGTGCAACAATGGTTGGTAGTCTTAATTCTACTTATGAGCCAAATAAAATGATAGAAAAAGGAGAAGAAATGGGTTATTTTGCTTTTGGTGGTTCTACTGTTGTATTATTATTTGACTCTGCTCATTTCAAAATAGATGAAGATTTAGTACAGAATACTCAAAATAACTTAGAAACATTCGTGAAAATGGGCGAAAAAATAGCTAGTGAAATTTAGAGATATAAACAAAAATTGAGAAGTACAACTAAACAAACGTTTGATAAAATGAAAAATATTATTTGTACTTCTCTGCAATCCACTTTATGGTATCATCCAAACTTCTAAAATCTGTATCTAATTTATCTTTTATTTTCTGATTCGAATAAGTAACTGTTCTGCTGGCAGCTTCTAAAGAATCTTTTGTAATAATGGGCGATTTTCCACTCACAAAGCTCCATAGTTTGGCTACTCTCCAACCGTATTTTTTTATCCAATTCGGAACAGGTTTATGAGGTGGTTTTTTGTTTAATGCTATGGCAATTTTGGGCATAAGCTCAGAATAAGCCACCGTTCCACCATTCAAAATATAGCGTTCATTATACAATTCTGAATTTTCTAAAAGTGAGATTGTCATTTCTGCAACATCACGCACATCTACAAAATTACTAAAACCACTTCCATAATACGGTTTTTCGCTTTTTATATAATCAATCAAAACGGTACTGCTTCTGCCATTTTCATCATACCCCAAAACAAAAGAAGGATTTACTACCACTACATCAAGTCCTTCTGCTTGTCCTCGCCAAATTTCTAATTCTGCTAAGTTTTTTGTAAAAGCATACGCACTAAAACCTGTATATTCGGGTGTCCAACGTGCTTTTTCGTCTATGAAAGTAAGTTCATTGGTTTTATCATTAGCATTTATTTTTATATTTTCATTTTGCTGTGATGCCAACGGCTGACCAAGTGCAGCAACCGAACTTATCTGACAAAAAACCTGTATATTATTTGCTAAAGCTGCATTTACTATATTTTCTGTTCCTTTTACATTGGTTTGGTGCATTTCTTTTTTGTCTTTTGGATCAAAAGAAACAATGGCTGCACCGTGAATTATTCTATCAATTCCTTTTGTGATTTTATCCAAAAAAACAACATCTAACAAATCGCCATCTACCCATTCCAAAATTGAAGTAGGATAGTTTTGTAGTTTTGTAGGGATTTTACTGCTTGTTCGTTTTAAAGCAATTATTTTGATAGAATTTTCTTGATTATTATTTCTAGTGATTAATTCTTCTACTAAATAACTTCCCAAAAAACCTGTTGCGCCTGTAATAAAATAATTCATTGAACTTTGAATGATAAATTGTAAATGAGGTTTGAATTGATTTTATAGGAACAATTACGAATTAAAAATTACCAATTACGTATGTAAAATACTGCAAATCAACGTTGTATATGTTTGTAATAGCACTTTAGTTAATTGCTATTCCATATCAATTTTCTAGCAAAATATTTTGAAAGTTGTAAAAAAGTCATAATTGAATTTAGTGCAATTTTTTCTCAAAAAAAGCAAAAACAAAGTGTGCTTCTACCAACAAAGTTACAAAATTAGTTAGTGTTTTGGCTTTTCATTTATAAGAATTTCATTTGATTATAAATTACAAACTCAAAATATCATTTTTATCAAACTCCTCAAAAATAATTTTTCCTTTTTCAGAAAGATATTTTGCTAGGTGTAAAAATGGATTATCGTACTCCTCCTTTGCTTTCTGAAAATGATACACAAAATTTTGATGCGCCTGTCTTTGCTATGGTGGCAGAAATTAATTGACTTGAAATGATGTTTCTGAGAAAGATTTTTTTTTATAGAAATCTAAAACTATTTTTGTGTAAATTCTTTTTTGCTCTTACCATTATTGGTGTCCTCACCAATGATATCACATAAACACAAAAAAAGTGAACCGTACTAAACTTGTTTCTCAAATAAAAGCCAAAAATTCGTATCTCTGTGTAGGTTTGGATAGTGATATTCGCAAAATCCCTTTTCATTTATTGAATGCAAAAGACCCTATTTTTGAGTTTAATCAACGCATTATTGATGCGACTGAAAAGTATGCCGTTTCTTATAAAATCAATACTGCTTTTTATGAAGCTCTAGGAACAAAAGGCTGGGAAAGTCTGCAAAAAACGATTGAATATTTACCTCACGATGTCTTTATTATTGCAGATGCAAAACGTGGCGATATTGGAAATACATCTTCACAGTATGCAAAAGCATTTTTTTCAACTCTAAATTGTGATGCTGTTACGGTTGCGCCTTATATGGGCGAAGATTCGGTCAAACCTTTTTTAGAAATAAAAGATAAATGGACGATTTTACTCGCTCTTACTTCCAACTCTGGGGCGCAAGATTTTGAAATGTTAGAACTCAAAAATGGTAAAAAAGTCTATGAAGAAGTTCTAGAAAAAAGCCAAAAATGGGGAACAGAAGAAAATCTAATGTACGTAGTAGGCGCAACAAAGGCAGAATACATTGAGAATATTCGTAAAATAATTCCGAGTCATTTTCTATTAGTTCCGGGAGTAGGAGCGCAAGGAGGAAATTTAGCAGAAGTTTCGAAAGCAGGAATGACAAAAGACTGTGGACTTTTAATAAACTCTTCTCGTCAGATTATTTATGCCAGTAAAGACCGAGATTTTGCAGAAATGGCAGCTAAAGCAGCACAAAAAATTCAGCAAGAAATGGCGATTCAGTTATCAGTAACCAGTAACCAGTAACCAGTTGAATGAAGTCAGAAGTATGAAGTTTGTATTTAGCTACACTGACTTTGCAGTTCCTCTTTCAACTCTCTTACCTCTGTGGTTAAAAACTGTATTTGTATTTTCATTCTCTGTGTTCTCTGTAACTCTGTGTTTAAAATTGTATTCGTATTTTCATTTATCTGTATTCTCAATCCTATTAATCCTAAAAATCCTTCACAATCTACCCTAGTATTTTTGATTAAACACCTTACACATCATCAAATCGATAAAAAAAAATGGGATAAATGTATTTCTTCATCAAAAGAAACTATTATTTATGCCTTTTCGTGGTATTTGGACCAAGTTTCTCCTTCTTGGGAAGGATTTGTTTTAGAAGATAATAAAGAAAATAATGAGCAAAATTATTTGGCTGTCATGCCACTTGCTGTCAAACAAAAATATGGAATTTCATTTTTGCAGCAACCTCTTTTTGCACAACAATTAGGCATTTTTTCTACTAAGAAATTATCTAGTTTAGAGTTTAAAGCCTTTTTGATTTTACTTCAAAAGAAATTCAAATTGGTTTCAAATTATCCATTCAATACAACAAATTATGAAGAGTTTGAAAAGGAATTTAAAGAAGTATTTAAGAATAAATCCAACAGTAAAAATAATGAAATTTTAAAAAACTTTAAAACTCATCATCTTTCTTTGCAGCACAAGTATCATAAAATTCGTCAAGATTATAAAAAAGATACAAAATATAGAATCAATCAAGCGCAAAGACAACATTTCAAAATCATAGAAAGCAATGATATAGATTTATTGTATGATTTCTTTGAAGAAAGTGTTTTTTTAGAAAACGGAATTTCGAATCAAGCAAAACCAATTTTAAAAACTCTTTTCAAAATTTTACAAGAAAAAGATTTAGCTGAATTATATTACATTCAGAATAAAAAAAATGAAATGGTGAGTGGCGTTTTATTTGTAAAAAGTGAATCGTTTTATCAAATCAATAAGCAAGATTATTCTATCACAAAATGGATTTATTTATTTAATGCAGCCAAACCAACTCATAAAAAAGACGAAAGCAGAAGATGGTTTTTAGATAAGTTTATTCAAGAAAAAAGCAATCAAAATATTAAATTAAATCAAAATTATTTTGAAAATCAAAGTAAAGAAAATAATATAATTTATGAAACACTTTTAGATTTTGAATCAGCACAAGAAAAACAAGTCGCTCGTTTTTATGCTAGTTTTGGGAGTGAAGAAAAATCATTTTTTGTTTTAGATTATAATTATCTTCCTTTTTATATTAAAATCATTCAGCGAATAATTCAAATTATTAAAAATAAAATGCTATAATTAAAGGGCTTAGAAAATAATTTTAAATTTTATTCAAGTTTTTATAGATTTAATCTTGTTTACTCTCGTTTAATAAAAATTTTTTTTATTTTTGCAAACGTTCAATTTAATACCCACTTTTACCCAACCCTTTGGTATTTCCCTTAGTTTACGTGCTGATTAGCCTATGAACAAAAATTTTACTTATCTTTTCTTTTGTCAAAAAATATAAATAGTAAAGAATAATTTTCTACTAACTTGTCTTTCAAATTTATAAAGTCATTAGTTTAGAATTATCATTTTCAAACAAAAAAAAGATGCAATGAGGCTTAATCCTTTCAGCTTTTAACTAAATTATATTCGAAATTTATATTCTTAAAAATTAAATAATTGTATGCAAATACGTAACGTTCTTGCAGCCGTTTTGGGTTGCTTAATAGTGAGTTGTTTTTACTCAAATTATAATAACGCTTCAGCCCAGATTGGTGTAGATTCTACTGGACGCAGAGTCATCACAACTGCTGTTCCTATTTTATTGGTCGGTCCTGATTCTCGTGCTGCTGGTATGGGAGATTTGGGTGCAGCTACTTCTCCTGACGCAAATTCAGTGCATTGGAATCCTTCAAAATTGGCTTTCATTAAAGATGACTGGTCGTTTGGAGTTTCTTATTCTCCTTGGCTACAACGTTTGGTAAATGATATGTGGCTAGGTTATGTAAGTGGCGTAAAACGCATTAGCAAAACACAAACAGTGGGTGTTTCTCTCCGTTATTTTGATATGGGAGACCTTCAATTTACAGATGCTAGTGGTAATCCTTTACAAAGTTTTAACCCTCGTGAAGCAATGATTGATGCAACTTTTGCTCAACAACTTTCCAAGAAATTGAGTATTGCAGGTACGTTTCGTTATATTCATTCCAATTTAGCAGGAAATGTAACCAATAATCGACCAGTAGATAATGTTAAACCAGCCAACACAGGAGCAGTAGATGTATCGATGTTTTATAAGAGCAAACTAAACTTTAAAAGTTTTGAGGGAGATTGGGCATTAGGAGTAAATATTTCAAATATTGGTGCGCCAGTTACGTATAATGATGCTGCACAACAAGATTATTTACCTGCTAATTTGCGTCTCGGAACAGCTTTTAATGCAGAGTTTGACGAATTTAATAAACTGACTCTTGCTTTCGATGTGAGTAAACTCCTTGTTCCTACTCCAACAAATACAGCATCTAATGGTGCAAACGATCCCGTTTTGTCTTCTATTTTTAAGTCTTTTGGAGATGCTCCTGATGGTTTTGGCGAAGAAGTAAAAGAAATGATTTTTGCCGTTGGTGCAGAATATTGGTACGCTGATTTGATTGCACTTCGTGGTGGATATTTTCATGAAAATCAAGATAAAGGAAACCGTCGTTATTTTACGGTAGGTTTGGGCTTGCGTTATCAAGTTTTTGGGTTTGATTTCGCTTATCTTATTCCAAATCAACAACAACACCCTCTTGCTGATACCATTCGTTTTTCTCTTTTATTCAATATCAATAAAGGCGATAAATTAGATGTGCCGACTGATGATACGACTAACTAATTATTAGTTTAAACCTATAAGGTTTTTGAAAATCTTATAGGTTTAATAATTAAAAAACAAAAAACTTATTTATTAAAAATAATCAAAAAAAATACTGAATGACTAAATATTTACTTGTTTTATAAATAAAATTATTTCGAATTAATTTCTATGTTAATAAAGTAAATCCCTTTCGTCTAATTATTTATTCTATTTTATCTTTGATTTTTTAATAAATATGCAAACAGTAAAAAATAGTCGTATAATTTTTTTGACTCTAATTTTAAGTAGTTTTTCTAGTTTTTGTTTTGCTCAAACAATAGCAAATCCACAACCTAGAGCAATCCAAACAGCCGTTCCTATTTTACGTTTTTCGCCTGATTCTCGTGGTAGTGCCATGGGAAATGCAGCAACAGCAATTTCTCCAGATGTAAATGCTACATTTTGGAATCCTTCAAAACTGACTTTTCTTGAAAAAGAATGGAATTTTGGTGGTTCTTATTCTCCTGTTTTTAGAAGATTAACCAATGATATGTGGTTCAGTTATTTTTCGGCAGCTAAAAAGCTAAATGAAAAACAATCGATTGCTATTTCTTCTCGTTATTTTGAAAAAGGAGAAATATCGGTTATCAATCAACGAAATACTTTATTGGGGTATGATTTTACTTTAGACGGTACTTTTGCTCAAAAAATTTCTGATAAATTGAGTGTTGCAGGTACTTTTCGTTATATCCGTTCCAAAGAGATATTTTTTGAGTCTTCCACGACTTATATCACTTCTACTCAAAATGTAGGCGCAGTAGATGTGTCTATGTTTTATAAAACTGATTTTACAATCAATGAAAAGCAAGTTGATTGGACTTTTGGCGCAAATGTTTCAAACATAGGCAGTCCAATTTTATATAGAGCAAATATTTCCGAATATCTTCCAGCAAATCTAGCTATCGGAACTGCTTTTAATCATCATCTAAACAAAAATAATTCACTTACGGTCGCTTTTGATGTTAATAAATTGTTAGTTCCTACTCCAAACCCATCAAATCCAAATCCTCAAAAACCAGTTATGTCTTCTATTTTTAGTTCTTTTTCTGATGCGCCAAATGGTTTTAGAGAAGAAATGCAAGAACTTATTTTATCTCTAGGAACAGAATATTCTTATAAAAATATATTGAAACTTAGAGGAGGATATCATCAAGAAAGTAGAAATAAAGGTAATAATCGCTATTTTACTTTTGGTGCAGGAGTTCAGCGAAAGGCACTTGCTTTGAATACTTCATTTATAAAAGCGACAAATAATCTATCTTTTGATGAAACTTTTCAAGTTTCTTTGATTTGTGCTTTTGGTGCAAAGAATGAGAGTTTGTGATTCTTTTTAGACGAAAACGAATACCAAAATAAAAATTAAACATTCCAAGGTAAAATAAAATAAAACAGAACTTTTATCCCCCTTAGCAAGCGTGTATTTTTCGAAAAAATAGACGTTGCTAAGGGGATAAATACCAAAACATTGTATAAAAAACTTTTGAAAATAGTGTACTAAAATCATAGTTGAACCCAAAAAAAGGTAGAAAGTAATTTAGGGAACTAAATTTGTGTTAAATCCAAAAAAGGAAAAGAAAAATGAGGTTTTCATATTTGATGTTTAACGAACGGTTTGCTCAAAGCGAACGGTTCGTTTTTTACCCTTCAAAAACCGAATTTACAAAAGCAATTTTTCCATCTTCCAACACTACACCAACAGGCGCATCTTTCGTTACTTTTCCTGCTAGTATTTCTTTGGAAAGTTCGTTTAAGATTTCTCGTTGAACAACTCTTTTGAGTGGTCTTGCTCCAAATTGAGGGTCATAACCAATCTTACCAATATAATCTAAGGCTTCTTTCGAAACTTCTAAAGTGATTCCGTTTTCATCTAATCGTTTCTGAACTTGCTTTAACTGTAAATCTACAATCTGACGAATTTCTAATCTTGAAAGAGGTTTGAAGATTAATATTTCATCAATACGATTCAAAAATTCTGGGCGCATAGAAGCTCTTAAAAGTTCTGTAACCTGTATTTTTGTGTCTTCGTAAAGTTGTTCTACCTGCTCATCAGTTTTTTCGGAAGCTAAAGCAAAATTATTTTGAATAATCTGCGAACCTGTATTTGAAGTCATGATTATAATCGTATTTTTGAAATTGGCAATTCTGCCTTTATTATCAGTCAGCCTTCCATCATCCAAAACTTGCAACAAAATATTGAAAACATCTGGGTGGGCTTTCTCAATTTCATCTAAAAGAATTACACTATACGGTTTTCTACGAACAGCTTCGGTAAGTTGTCCACCTTCATCGTAACCCACATATCCCGGAGGCGCACCAATCAAACGGCTTACACTATGGCGTTCTTGGTATTCTGACATATCAATTCTGATCATTGCATCGTCGTCATTAAACAAATATTCAGCTAATGCTTTGGCAAGTTCGGTTTTTCCTACGCCTGTCGTTCCCAAAAAGATAAATGAACCAATCGGACGATTTGGGTCTTGAACACCTGCACGACTTCTACGGACAGCATCTGAAACGGCTTGAATTGCTTCAGTTTGTCCTGCTACTCGTCTTCCTAATTCGGCTTCTAAGTTTAATAATTTTTCCTTGTCGCCTTGCAACATTTTGGTAACTGGAATACCTGTCCATTTCGAAACTACTTCGGCTATGTTTTCAGCCGTTACAACTTCTTTGAGCATTGATTCTTTTGTTTCTTGCTGCTCATGTTTTTTCTGTAATTCTTCTAGTTTTTGTTCTGCTTCTGTAATTTTTCCATAACGAATTTCAGCTACTTTTCCGTAATCTCCAGCTCGTTCGGCTTGTTCGGCTTGTACTCTAAGGCTTTCTAATTTTTCTTTTGTTGCTCTGATTTCATCGATTGCACTTTTTTCAGACTCCCAACGTCCCATGAGTGCATCTTGTGTCGTTCTTAGTTCTGCAATTTCTCTTGAAAGAAGTGTATTTTTTTCTTTGTCGCCTTCTCTTCTGATGGCTTCTCTTTCGATTTCAAGTTGCATTACTTTTCTACGAATTTCGTCCAATTCTTGAGGCATAGAGTTCATTTCTATTCTCAATTTTGAGGCTGCCTCGTCCATCAAATCAATCGCCTTATCTGGTAATTGACGGTCTGGAATATAACGATGAGAAAGCTGTGCTGCTGCAATCAAAGCATCATCTTTTATCTGAACGCCATGATGCAATTCATATTTTTCCTTAATTCCACGCAAAATAGAAATAGCATCTTGAATGCTCGGTTCATCTACCACAACGGTTTGAAAACGACGTTCTAAGGCTTTATCTTTCTCAATATATTTTTGATATTCCTTTAAAGTAGTTGCACCGATTGCATGAAGTTCGCCACGAGCCAAAGCAGGTTTTAATAAATTGGCTGCGTCCATTGCCGAATCGCCTCCAGCACCTGCGCCAATAAGCGTATGAATTTCATCTATAAATAAAATGATTTCTCCATCCGAATCCGTTACTTCTTTTATTACAGATTTCAAACGCTCTTCGAACTCTCCTTTGTATTTTGCACCTGCAACGAGCATTCCCAAATCTAAAGAAGCAATCGTAACCGACTTCAAATTTTCAGGAACATCGCCATCAACGACACGCTGTGCAAGTCCTTCAATAATTGCCGTTTTTCCTACCCCCGGTTCGCCGATAAGCATCGGATTATTTTTTGTTCTTCTTGATAAAATCTGTAAAACTCTACGGATTTCATCATCACGACCAATAACGGGGTCTATTTTACCTTTTCGTGCAAGCTCTGTCAAATTATTAGAATAACGCTCTAAAGAACGGTACTTTGATTCTGCATTTGGGTCAGTTACTTTGCGACCTCCACGAAGTTCTTTGATAGTTTTTACTAAATTATCTTCATTAAATCCAACTTCACGCATGAGGTCAGCCGTTTTGTCTTTTCCCTTCAAAAGTCCTAAAAGGATATGCTCAACAGCTATAAACTCATCTTTAAATGTTTTGAGATAATTTTCAGCCTCACGAATGGCAGCATGAGAATCATTTGAAAGATACGGTTCTGCACCACTTGATTTTGGATACGAAACCATATACTCGTCCAAAACTTGATTGAGAAGAGTTACATTGACTTCTAATTTATTGACCAAAAACTTCGTCATATTTTCATCAGCATCTAAAGCAGCTTTAAGAATATGACCTGTCTGAATGATTTGTTGTTGCGAACTGGTCGCAATCGTTGAGGCTTTTTGAACGACATCTTGAGCCTTTATTGTAAATTTATTAAAGTTCATAATTGAATGTTTTTTTATAAAAATGTCGTTGGTGAGGACACCAACAACGGCAATGATACTTATTTCTTGATTGAATAGTTGTCGCACCTTAAAAGGCACGGTACATTTTTCACACGCTAAAGCGTATGCTACATAGTATGTTACATGCTTATCAAAAGCTATACAAATCTCTTAATACTGACTTTTTGGCTAGTTTCATTCAATTTAAAACTTGAATAATTGAAATTTGTTTTTAAATAGTGTCTTTTTGACACTTATTGCAAGTTTTTTAGAAAAATAGAATTGTTTTTTCGGTCAGATTGTCGGTTTTTAGTTCTTCAAAAAATGCAATCTTTTTTTCGCCTTACATGAAAGCCCAAAAAATGAATCTTTGTTTAAAGGCTTTATGAAGATATAGAATTGTATTTTTCCGTTATTAATAGGATTATTTTTAATAAAAATTAAACAAAAATATTAAAAATTAAACTTTGATTTAAAAAGTGAAAGTCAATTTTTTTTGTATCTAAAATAGTTTTGTTTACTTTGCAATTCAATACATTTAGTAGTGCTATTAATTTGATTATCAATTTAATAGTTATGTTTTACTTATTCATAATCATTTAATGTTATGTTTTTTAGAAATTTCAAATTCATTCAAATTCATTCAAAATACTAAATAAAATTAGTATTATCTTGCTGTTTTTTATCAGTCTTTCTTCTTGTGAAGATAAAATAGAGGAAGTTGAAAAACATACTTCACATGAAAAAAACCACCTTGGGCATAGACACCAACCCAGTAGTGTCAGCACACCAAAACTTGGAAAACAAGCTGTGTTAGGAAAAAAGTTAAACAATCCTTATTCTGTCAAAAATATGAATATTGCCTTGGAAACTTTAAGACAAAGGTATTCTCTGCTTATTCCTAGAGATTTTTTGATTCCTGTAACGCATTATTATGTCAAGTTTTTCATAGAATCTAGTGAGGACTTTGAAACATTGCAACAACAAGGATTAGAACTTTTCCCTTATCCTTTAGATTACGAAGTAGAAAATGAAACAGATTACAGCCTACCAACATCACAAAATAGTGTAGGAAAGTGGTTATATACTTCTGTTCCTGCAAACTTTGACTTCAACGCTATTCAAATTGAGTATGTAATAATAGAAGAACTCTATCTAACAGATACTGACGAAATTACTATTGCGTGTGGTGGTCAGAATGGGCGTTCTGGTGGTAATTATTCCCTTTATGAAACCTTAGAAGATGCTTCTATTACAATTAGTGGATACTTCCCAGATGATCCTCCTGGTGGGACAGAACCTCCATTACTTCCTTGTGATTTAGTACAGAGAACCAAACACAGACCTAGAGGATTTGTAAGAGTTTGGGATTCTGAAAGAGGAGCTTTAGTTCCTGTTGTGGGAGTGAGAGTACGCACAAGAAGATGGTTCAAGTACGGCTACGACTACACCGATGAAAATGGCTTCTATGAAGTAGATAACACGTATAGAAGAGACCCAAGGTACAGCGTAATATTTAGAAACGAAGCAGGTTTCAAAATTTGGAGTTCTGTTTTTGCTATGCAACGAGCAGAACACAATGTGGGAAGACACGACAGGCGAGGACATGATATAGATATTTTCCAAAACTCAAGAGGCTGGCGTTTTGCTACTGTAAACAATGGTGCTGTAAAGTATGCTCAATATTGCCGAGCTATGAATATAGGCATTCCAGACCGTAATCTGCGTATTCTTGCTACTAATGGAGACGGCTCTAGTTCTGCTCCTATGCTTACCAAAACGTGGGGAGTTATAGGATTGACTACACACTCACAAGTAGCTACATTTTTACTTAAAGCAAACAGGATTTCTATTGCACTTAATGCTGTATCTCTTTTTATAAGGTTTATTTCTCCAGATGTAATCATAGAAGCTAATAGCAACCAAGGAACAGCAACATTATATAACTCTGTTTTTCATGAATTAGCACACGCTAGTCATTTTGAAAAAGTAGGAAGTAGCTACTGGACAAAGTATATTAACTACATTATTACTTATGGTTCTTACGGAGATGGTACTGGAGCTAATGTAGGTATATGTGCTTTGGGAAGCATGGGCATACCACATAGGCTATGAGCTTACTTTAGCAGAATTTAATGGAGTAGGAGGTACTACTGATAATAGTGTTGTGGAACTAATAGGTTTTGAAAACTTTGACCCATTGCCAATAGGGGGAGAGGATATTACTCCTTTCAATCCCCTTACTACTTTTTGGGAAGGGTGGATTCCTGGAGGTATAATGCTTGACTTGACAGATGTTAATTCAGATATCATACGTCCTGGATTTACTGATAATGTTGATAGCTATACCAATGAAGATATCTATAATGCTTTAGATTGGGGGATAGAATCTCCACAAGAGTTTAGAGATAGACTTCTTAGAGAAAGTGGCGACAGAGACAGAGCTGATGTTATCAATCTTTTTGAAGGCTATTTTTGGAATTAAATTTATTTTAGCAGTTAGTTTCAATATTAGAAACTAGCTGCTTTTTTTACTTAATAAATAAAAACATGAAATACAGTATAATTTTATTTTCACTCATTACAGTCTTATTTTCTAGCTGTGACCCTATAAATTTTGGTACTTACCATATAGAAAACACTACCTTAAAAAATTTAGAGGTTCGTTTCTATGGTGTCGTTCAATCAGAACAAGATACATTGAACTTACCTCCTAACGAAATAACAGAATGGAGAAAAATATCTGGACGAGGAGATGGAGAAACACGAATCAATATGTATAAATATTATGATTCTATTACCCTTCTACTTGACGATAGAGTAATCAAAACATATAATAGCAACTCTACAGGAAAGAGTATTTACGACTATCAGTTTTGGGATGTCAAAGACAAAGGAAATGACCATTATGAATATACATATTCCATAGAAAAAAGTGACATAGCTGAATAATTTGCAGCAAATGAGTTGTTTTATTCGTACAGAAAGAACACCTATACTACTCTACCCTACCATTTTTTAAGTACTTGATAATGAGCAGTTTA
>PFKD01000261.1 GCA_002784125.1 Flexibacter sp. CG_4_10_14_3_um_filter_32_15 | reverse complement strand
ATGCTACACTCTTTGAATTCAATGAAGAAATGACTATGTTCAAACATACAACCAACTCCATTTCTTCTACTTATTACATAAAGGAAAGTTATTATGACGAGCCAAATGAACGCTACGAGCTAAGTATTCTAAGCGATGTAGGTAATAAATATACTATGATTATAGACCTTGCCAATGAAAATTTACGCTTTATATATGAAAAAAATGGTACGAGTTATTTAGTACAACACAGTATCAAAAAAGCATGGACAAATTAACTCTTTATTTTAATGAAATGAAAAAAAATTGCTAAAAAATTGTTCTGCTTATTATTTTATCTTCTAAATTTTTTAGGATTATTTCTTTTTTTTAAAGAACTTTTTTTTATTGTTTTTCAAGAACCATTATAAGGTAAATTGTGGTATATTATCATTTTTTTATCTCTATTTTTTTAGCATTTGTTTTAGATTTTTTGTTTTTTTTATTTGAAAATAGAAAGTAATTATGAAAAATCCTCTTCTCATCATTTTTTTACCCGTTAAGGCAGCTAGTAATTTTGGTTGTTTTGGGGTGTTGTTTGCCTTCATGTATATCATTATTTTAGCTGGGATTGTGCTTTCTGTACTAGGAAAAATGCTTAATGGTTGTTCAGTAGAAAATAGCTACTCAGAAGATTGTTATTCTTGTGGAGGTACAAACATACACGAGCCATATTCTGGAGGTTCTACTTCGTCTTCTGGTCGTTCGACATACTCTAATCCTCCTCCTGTATCAGCCTCTAGTACAGCTAGAAGCCTAGATGCACAAGGCTATCGCATCGGACAAATTCGAAAGTACCTAAAAGAAAATGGTTATGGAGATTATCGCAGAAAGGAAATCAAAGAAATGATAGGAAAATAAATCAACACGAATCAAAACCTATTTTATGAAAATCACAATACGAAATCTTATTGCTTCGTTACTAATATTTTTTGTGGGATATTTGGCATTAGAAACAATAAAACTTTCCAAGAAACGAAAAGAAGTTGTTACTGAAAATGCTGAATTGAAAAATATCAAATATGGATTATTGAGTGTTCATGTTTGGAAAAGACAAATTTCGGATATTATTGCAAAAAAAGTAAAGGATTTTGAAATTACGGCAGAAAATCGTGATGATTTTCGTGAAAGTATTCAGAATGTGATGTATGAAATTTTAGATGAGGTAGCGATTATCTTAGATGCTAAGAAAAATCAAGGAGGTTTTTTTGAGCAAATGTTTGCAGAACTTTTTCAGTCTTTGGTATTTGATATTAATGACATTAAGGATCGTGTTCCTGAATTTACAGAAGCTATACTAAACGAACTTAACAATTATGAAACTAGAGAAAAACTTCGTTTGATGGTTCAAAAAAAGATTAATGAATTATTACAAGAGACAATTGGAGAAGAAGATTTATCTGCTGTTGAGGCAATTATTCAGAAAAATGGTTGCGAAACGATGCAGCGATGTAGCGATGCACTTCAAATGAAATTACTGATACTAGATGACGAGTTATCTTTACTAGGTTGGATAATGTTGGGGTTATCCTGTGTTACTTTTGTTTTGATTTTAGTTGGTAATTCAAGTAAAAATATTTTAGATTACACCGTGTTAGTAATTTTATTAGGTATTCTATTATTGACTTCAGTAATGACACCCATGATAGATATTGATGCAAGAATAGATAATTTCAAATTTTTACTAATGGGAGAACCTTTAGAATTTAGTAATCAAATTTTGTTTTTTCAAAGCAAAGGCATCTTAGAAGTAGTAGAAATTCTCTTTGCTACGAAAGAAAATCAGGCAAAATTAGTGGGTGGAATGATTGTCTTATTTAGTATTATTTTTCCAATCACCAAACTAATTGCTTCATTGGCATTGATAAGCAAACCTCAACTATATTCTAATAAATTGGTTCATTTTTTAGCTCTCAAGTCTGGTAAGTGGTCTATGGCAGATGTATTGGTCGTTGCTATTTTTATGGCATATATTGGTTTTAGTGGAATAATAGAAAATCAATTAAGTTACATAGAAAATATAAGTAGCAGAGTCGAAATTTTGACTACTGATAATTCTAGTTTTGGTGTTGGTTTTATTCTATTTCTTTCTTTTTGTATAGGTAGTTTGGTTATTTCTTCGGCTATTGAAAAAAGTATTCCGAGATTGGAAACAGAGAATAATTAATTTATATTGAGCAGTTAAATCGTTCGTGGTAACTGCCTAAGCCAACCAAATCCTTGACGTAGCGAGTATTTACAGAAATTTTATCATTCGAAACATCAGTTATGTATCACCAACTTAAACCTCAAAAAATATGCTCATTATCAGAATAATACGCCTAAGCGATGGCGAATGTATCTCTAGTAAAGGATACTCATGCCCTCCTGCCGATTTAGAAACCTTTATCAAAGAATTACAAAAGCAATACGACCCCAAAGAATATAAAATCACACGTGAGGGACGGAGTGTTTAAAAAACTATCAAAAATACTCTTTCGTTTTTATAGAATTTTTTAACTATAAAAATAAATGATTAACTTATACCAAATGAAAGTTATAAAAAATATAAGTAGTGTGGCTTTATTTTTTTTTGCAAGTAGTTTTTTTGTTTGTTTTGCCTATCAAAATCAAATTCTATCTTCATTAAGCATAGATTATGCGACTGTTTTTGGAGATGATTATAAAAAGGCAAAGCAAAGAATAGCTAGTTTGGAAACCCAATTTTCAATGTGTTTTCCTAACCAAAAAAAAATGGCTCAAGCTGTCGTCTTTCCCGAACTGATTCGTTATCATCTTTTGAGAGATTTGTTTGAAACCGAAAGTTTAAAACTTATTTATGTAGAAGAAGGAAGCCAAATAATAGATTTTTCGATAGGGCTGTTTCAAATGAAACCCTCTTTTGTAGAGAACATAGAAAACTACCTTCAAAAATATCCTTGCCTTACAGAAAGTACAAACAATTTTTCTAAAATTAATGATTTCAAAACTTCGGAAATAAAAAAAATAAGAACCCAACGTATCGAAAGACTCCAACAAACCGATTGGCAAATTTTATATTTATCAGCTTTTATGAGTATTTGTTATCATCGTTTTGTCTTGTCCTGAAATAGCGTTACAGGTTTTTAGATAAATTTTATATGAATCAGACG
>PFKD01000373.1 GCA_002784125.1 Flexibacter sp. CG_4_10_14_3_um_filter_32_15 | reverse complement strand
AAATAGAAAATACATTTTAAAAATACCTACTAGTGATTTTCCACAAAAATTGTCAGATAACCATAGATAAAAACCAAAAACCGTTTATCAAAACTATACAAAAGCTAGATAAACGGTTTTTTAGCACATAATAATTTAAAATCAAAAATAATTCTACTCCTCTTCTTCTCCAGCCAAAATAGTTCTAAGAGAATCTATTCCTTCTATCTTAATCTCTCTATCTCTTATATTTTGAGGTTGGGAAGTGGTTTTGGTTTGTTCGTTTTTCTCGTTTTGCTCTCTGCGTTTTCTTCTGCGTTCTGCAATTCGTTTCAGAAGACTAGCCGTAATATTCAAGAAATTAGCTTCTGTAATAATTCCAACCAAATTATTATTTGCCACGACAGGCAGACAACCAACTTTATGTTTTCGCATCAAATCCATGGCTTCATGAATATTGGCTTCTGGCGAAACGGTATAGACATCTTTTATCATCAAGTCTTTTACAGTTGTAATGTCATTTTTTATATCTCTTTGTCCAGAATTAAAATGACGTAGCAAAAGACGAGAAGAAACCAAACCACCCAAAACGCCATCTTGACACTCCACAGGCAGATAACGAATGCGTTGCCAGTCCATAATATCGGCTGCAAATTCAGGAACATCGTCTTCTGTTACCGTAAAAAGGTCAGTATCCATAAATTCTTCTACCAATAAATCGGATGGTTGCCAGTCTGAAATGTCCTCAATCGTTGCTAATTTCCACGTATGAATAGGCTCATTACTTTTTTGTTTGGCTGCAATGGCTACTGTAATGGCTGTCATGACTTCCTCTTTTGTAGTCTGTTTGATAAGTTTAGAATAGGATTGTAACATCCAACTAGAGCCTGTTTGTTCGGATTTTACACGAGCTTCAACAATTCCCATGTATTTATCAATGTCGGTCTGACTGACTTTTGCTTTTTGTAATCCTTTTCTTGCCATCGGAATTATTTCATTCAAAAGTAACTCCTTTGTACTCATTTTTTTGCCATTTACCCATCTTACATCTACTCGCAAACCGTGCCTAGCAACATTCATAAAATTTGCACGAGCATCATCAAATTCCATGATTTCAGTTACATCTGGATAGGTATCTTCAAAGGCATTCATTGCACCAATCCAAAGCGCAGCATTTGCCACCTCATCGGCCACGGTCGGACCTGCTGGCAAAATTCGATTTTCTATTCTCAAATGGGGTTTTCCATTCGGACTTACTCCATAACAAGGACGATTCCAACGATAAACTGTCGAATTATGAACATTCAAAGCACGAAGTTTTGGCGTTTTTCCTTCTTGAACTAATTGTACAGCATCTTCATCAATATCAGTTGTCAAAAGAACTCTAAAACGCATAATATCTTCACGATACAAATCTAAAATCGAACCTTTAAGCCATTTATTTCCAAACATAACACGAGGACTACGCTCACGCAAATGTTCAGAAGCAATACGAGTATCAACCGACTGACGAAAAAGTGCAATCCTAGTTTCACTCCAAAGACGTTTACCAAAAAGCATCGGAGAGTTACAAGCTGCTGCCAAAATAGGCGCAGAAATAGCCATCGCAACATTATATTTTGATACAAATTCTTCTGGCTTTATCTGCAAATGAACTTGAAAACTGGTATTACACGCCTCTACCAAAGCTGTATCGTGTAGCGTGTTTAATTCATCAATTCCTTCAATTTTGAGTTCGTAAGTTTCCTTTCCTCTTAGTTTTTTGAGGGAATTCATGAGGGCATAGTATCTATCTAAAGGCGTAATATTGTCAGTTGTGAGGTCAAATTTCCGTATTGTTGGAAGGATTCCTGTCAAGATATAATCTATATCGTACTTTTTTGTAATTTTTTCTAACGCCTTTAATAAACCAAGCGTTTCGGCTTCTAATTTGGAAAAACAATCGCCTTTGAAGGGTTGGGGTTCTAAGTTACATTCGACATTAAAACGAGCTAATTCAGTCGTAAAACTATCATGATTCAAGTCTTTTAATACTTCCAAACAAGTTGCAGAAGGTTTTCCGTGGTCATCTACCAAGCAAATTTCTTGTTCTGCTCCGATGTGCATTTGTTCGTTATCAAAGCAATCTTTTTTTAGCATTAATTCAAGTGCCTGAATATCTTTTAATAAATATCGTGTAAATTCGTTGAGATCAAGCTGATTATCTGCTATGCGTACATTCAAATCTCCCATAAATAGATATATAATTTTTTGTGAATAATGATTTTTATATTAAATGTTTTGGCAAATCAATCTAAAATACGAATTTTAATTTATTTTTTTAATTATTTACAAAATTTATTTACAAACACCTTTTGCTTTTTGAACAGGGTTTTGAAATTACCATTCAAATAAACAAATTTGATTTTGTATTTTTGTAGTGATAAATTAAGTAAAAAATAGTGCTTTTTAAAATTTAATTTAACCAATTCCCAATATCCAATTCCTAATATCCAAAAAAACCAAAAACACATGAAAATACTTTGTATTGGCAGAAATTACGCTGACCACATCGCCGAACTCAAAAACGAACGCCCAACTGAACCTGTTATTTTTTTGAAACCAGATACAGCTATTCTGAAAAATAATGACCCATTTTATTACCCCGATTTTAGCAATGATATTCATCACGAAGTAGAGCTGCTTTTAAGAATCTGCAAAGAAGGAAAACACATCGAAGAAAAATTTGCAGCTTCTTATTACGATAAAATTGGTCTAGGAATTGATTTTACGGCAAGAGATTTGCAATCCAAAGCAAAGGAAAAAGGTCTTCCTTGGGATATTGCAAAGGGTTTTAATGGTTCTGCGCCTGTTTCTGAATGGTTAGCCCTTTCCGAAATTAGGAGGGATATAAATTCAATTGATTTTCATTTGGAAGTCAATGGAGAAGTTCGTCAAAAAGGAAATAATGAACTCATGATTTGGAATTTTGACGAAATAATAGCTTATATTTCTAAATTCTTTACACTCAAAGTTGGCGACATTATTTTTACAGGAACACCAGCAGGAGTAGGCAAAGTAAATATTGGAGATAGATTAGAAGGTTTTATAAGAGAGAAAAAAATGTTAAATTTCGAAATTAAATAATCTCATTTAGTGGTTAGTGATTAAATTAATTTCATAAATACACTAACACAACAAAAAACGATACTACAAAAAATAAAGTTTAATTTTCTTCAATTGGTTTTACCCATAAAAAGTATGAAAAAAAACACTTCAATTTTTAAAATAGTGGTTACAAGCTGTAGCCTTTTTTTCATGCTTTTTATTTTCAATTTTGCAAAAGCTCAA
>PFKD01000023.1 GCA_002784125.1 Flexibacter sp. CG_4_10_14_3_um_filter_32_15 | reverse complement strand
GTTGCTAGGAAAGGACTATTTTAGATTTTATAAATGTCACTCATGTTAGAATAATAAAACTATTCCTTCTTCTTCTTTTTGACACGAAAAATATATCCCCCTTTTGGTACAACAAAATTATATTCATTGTCATTGATAGCAACAGCAGGATTATACAAACGAAATTCTTTGTAGGTCATTCCTTGCTTTTTTGCCCATTCAGGAACGCTTTCAATATTTTCTGTAATTAGTATTTCATCAAACTCAAAAGTATCGTAATATTCATATTCTTCGATGCAATAACCGTATTTTTTTGGATTTTCTAAGACCATTTTTAGGGCTGCAATTCGGAGTACGTAACGAGAAGTTTCTGTATTTAAGAATAAATCATAGTAGTTTCTAGTTCCTTGATTATCCATTGCTTTTTCCAATCCTGCCATTCCTCTGTTGTATGAAGCTGCAACGGCTGCCCAACTTCCAAATTTTTTGTAGGCTTGTTGAAAGTATTTTGTTGCTGCAACACACGACTTTAAAGGGTCTTGTCTTTCATCGATATTGTTATTTATTACTAACCCAAACTGTTTTCCTGTTCCTTCCAAAAACTGCCATGTTCCTAGCGCATCTCTATACGATTTTATCATTGGATCAAGACCACTCTCAGCAATCGCCAAATAAAAAAAATCTTTATGGATTCCATACTTTGTAAGACTATCTTCCAACGGTTTGCGCCATCTCCCCGAACGTTTGAGTAAAAGCATCGTCGAAGCATGTCCATAAATAATAGACAAAAGTTCTCTATCTAATCTTTCTTTTACCTCTTCATCTTCTAAAGGAATTCGCTCACCAGCAAAATAAACTGTATCAGGTATTTTGATAGGAACAACCGTCTGAATATCACTAATTTGTTGTGCTACACACGAGGAAAAAGCAGCAAACACAAATAAAAATACTAGAGAATAAGAAAAAAAAGTAGTTTTCAAAGTAGAATAGGGAGAAGTAAAGTGATAAAAAATGGCTTTATTATAAGGCAAATAAAGTTATTGATTATTTGCCTATTTACCAAAGAAAGTCAAAAAACGTTCCTACTCACAACCTGTTTTTTCATTTGTTCTAGGTAGAAGTAATCATAACCAAAATAAAGAGGATAATTCCTAACAAAAAACCACCACTAACTCCGAAGATAATTAGTTTGATATAAAAACTATTGCGTTCATCTCTTTTGATTAATTCTTTTTCGAATTCCTCATCCTTCATATCCAAAGTATCCTTGTCCATGGTAGTTTTTTTTAGTTGGTTTGGTTCGAACACTAAAGTATTCGGTACATTTTCGCATGCAAAAGCATACGGTACAAATATGCTACAATTTAAAAATGTTGTGAATAGATTTAGTTTTATTTTTTTCCTAAAACAAAAAAGCTGTCTGAATCATCAATCTATCTTTTGAGTTTATTTGATTATTGGCTAAATTTTGCTTCAGAGGTGTATGATAATTTATTCCAAACATAAAACGTCCTGTGTAAATCTGCGTTCCAAAAACGGCATTAAATAAATTTCCACCTGTATCAAAAACAGTTTTATTTTCTCGTTGGTCTTTTTGGCTGTGTTCGTAATATGTTCCTAAAGTAGGCATAAAACCAAATTTTCCTAGTTGCTTGACATAAAAAAGAGTGGCATTACTACTCACACGATTTCCAAAACGATAATTTTGATTATTTTCTGTATTTATTTTATAAGAAATATCAGCCGTCAGACCAGCTTTTTTGTAGCGAATGGTATATTGAGAAGTCAAAAGAAAATCGGTACTTCCTGTTCCGAGTTGAAAATTTGCATTAGCAACTTGTAGCGCATCTTCTTCATTAAAATCTGATTTTCCAGTTGGAAGTTTTACACCACCTCCTACAAAAAAACTATGTTCAAATTTTTGTACAATAGTATCGGTTGTGGTATTCAAAATTTCATATTGAGCAATAATGGAAGCATCAGCCATTCCACGAAGTGATTTGGTTTGGTTATTTTCATCTTGAAAATTCCATTGATACGGCAAAAAAGCCAATAGTTGTAATTTTGGATGTGGATAAAATCTAGCCCAAATTTCGGCAGTATAAAAACGTTCCTGCGTTTCGAAGAGTGAAGAATAATTGCTATTCCCTCCCAAATGAGAATCAAAAGAAGCATTACGATAACGCACACCCACAAAATTTTTTTGAAATTGTGGCATCACTCCCAAATAATAACCTCCAGCACCACAACCACACAAATCACAGGCTTTTGAAGGAAAAGAAATAAACAAAAAGGAAGTTGTAAAAATTAAAACGGCGATATGATTTTTCATAGTTACAGTTTAGTAAAAAATCCTCAACGACGGTCTTGACCTCGTTGACGGTTCATAAAATTTTAAAATTCAGATAAAATAGGATTACTCAAAAATTCTTCATCGGTTAGTGTTTTCAAAAAAGCAATAATGGCTTCTTTTTCTTCTTGATTAAGTTCGATTTTGAGTGTTGATTTCAGACTTTCGTCTAGCGTTTCAGAATCTTGTATGCCGTCTGTATAATGGTCTAAAACGGCTTCCAAATTTCTAAACCTTCCATCGTGCATGTACGGACGAGTAACTTCTACATTTCTCAAACTAGGAACTTTAAACTTAAATTTGTCTTCCTCATTTTGTGTAATTCGGTGTCTTCCTGTATCATTCGGATTTCCGATTTTCAAACCGTTATTTCTATAACTTTGGTCTGTAAAAAGCGTCGTAGAATGACAATTTGAGCAGTTTTGTTCGAATAATTCTAAACCTTTTAGTTCTTGTGTAGTCAGTTTATTTTCATTTGTATTTTCATTTCTGACATGTTTATCATACCGAGAATTAGCCGAAATACACATGAGTTGAAACTGTGATAAAGCCTTCAAAAAACGGTCAGTTGTAATTTCTTTTGTACCAAAAGCCTTTTCAAAAAGTAGTGGGTAATCTGTTTTTGGAGATTCAAAGCCTTCTGTATTTCTTAATTTTTGTAAGACATTAGGCAGCGTTTCGCCCATTTCATTTTCTGCTTCTATTGGAGAAATAGCGAATAAATCTAAATGAAAAACCCCTCCGTCCCAAAAGAAATTTTTAGCCCAAGCAAGGTTTTGAATAGGAAGCGAATTTCGCATCGTCAATTTGTCATCAATTCCATGACTTAGGTCGTGTCCATGTTGTGTAAACCCAGATGTTTGAGCATGACACGAACCACAACTTACAGTTCCATCTCTTGACAAGATTCCTGTATAAAATAATTTTTTACCCAGCTCAAAACCTTCAAGTGTTATAGGATTTTCTTGTAAATTGTAAGTAGGTTTTGGAAAATTAGAGGGTGTTTTGAAAGCGAATTTTTCTTTTGGATTTGTATCATTATCCGTTTGACACGAAAAAAACAGGATTGCAAAAGCCAAAAAAAGAAAGTTTTTATATAAAAAAGACTTTTTCATAATTGGTTGATTGTATGTTTTTAAAACCCTAAGGGTCTTTGAAGACCCTTAGGGTCTGGAAATTAAAATTTATTCATGTCCTTCATTATGAACGTGGTGATATTCAAAGGCTTTCATATAATTTTCAGAAACTTTCAATGAAAAAGGATTTACCATAACTGTTGGGTATTCGCTTAGCGAAATTTGAGTAGTTCCTTCCAAAACTTTCAAAATATCCACAACGATATGAACAGACGGCATAGCCTCTTCTCTCGTTTTGGCTGCATCTCTTCCTAAAGAAATACTGATTGTTCTGATATTATTAAACATGGGCGTATCATAACCTCCAAAACCTCCGATATGATAGCGAAATTTGCCATTTGGATTAGTGTCAGTTGGCTCAATAGCTGTCGATGTTCCTTCCATTTTGAAGAAAATATAACCCGAATTCCAAGACCAATACATTTCTTTTCCTGCCCCTTCTACTCCCACGTCTAAAACTCCTGTTCGTTGTGCAGGTGGCATCGTATTACGAAGACTATCCACACCAATCGTGAAGATAAGTTCATTGTAATTTCCTTCTGGAACATTCGGAATTTGGATATTTCGTGAATTTTCATCGTGCTCTTTTATCAAAAAGTATGATTCTTCTTGTGGCACAATATACTCGCTTCCGTTTTCTGATTTGAGAATAATATTGCTGATATAATACTGCAACAAATCTACTTTGAAGGTTTCACCTGCTGCATTTTGATAGTCTTTTCCTAACGTAAAATCATCTTGACCAACAATATTATCAAATTTGATTTCTAGCATTCCTTTTTTGTTTGGGTCAATTTCTGGTTCTGTTTCGGAATCTTTTTTACAAGAAGATAAAGCCGTAGAAAAGGCTATAAAAAAAGCTAAAAAGGCGATTTTTGAAAAATTAAATTTAGTATTCATTTTTGTTGTTTTTAAATATAAAATAATAAACAAAAGGCAATAAGTTAGAGGGCGATTTTGGAACAAAAAATTTTGTCAAAATCGATAAAGTAGCTGACAGTTTGCAAACTGTCAGAAAAGAAAATTGAGAAAGATTAATTTAAAGTGATGAATATCAAACCATCGTTGAGACTTTGGCTTCAACAAGAATTAATCTCAAGAAGGATTATTTTTTGATAAACAAAATATCGAAATTTGTAGGGCAACGGCTCTCCTTTGACGTGTGAGGTTATGAATTTTCGTAAAAATACACAATACAGTTAAAGATAAGTCTTCAACCTACAAAATGATATAGCAATACATGATTTTTTAAACGACTGGAGGACGGAAAACTCCATATAAATTTGAGGTAGATACAAAACCTTGATAAAAACCCTTTGGGATAGGATTCTCAATTACAATTGATTGATTATCAAGACTAAATGGGTTGATTTTTTCTACAAAAAGAAGGTCTAAGGTATATTTGACAGACGAAACTGGCGCATCATCTTGTGCTTTTTCGGCTTCTGCAAGTTGTTTTTTGAGCTGACACGAACCTGCACAGCGAAGTCCAAACTGTTCGGCAAATTTGTTTGCTCGTTTTAGTTCGGCTAACTTTTCTAGATGCTTGTCTTCTTCTTCTTTATTCTCACATAGATTTTGAGCAATGTATTCTCTGTTCATTTCGAAAGACAAAACAATCCAAAGTTTTTGGAAAGGTTGTATCAAGATAATGACTATCAAGAGAGTGGAGAATATGGAAAGAATTTTTGCCAAGGAAATTAAAAAGAATAGTGAAATTTAATCTGATTCTTTGAATAAAATTAGAGCGAAAAAAGGCTCTTTTTATTTTTCACAAAGTTAATACAAAAAAAATAAAAAAACAAAAGAAAATTTTAATAGAGTTGTCAAAAGTAGGATAAGCAGATTTTCCTATAAATACTTGAAAAACGATATTTCTATTCTATTTCATTTTTAGTTAGTAAATTTGTAATCAGATACTCTCTAAAAAAAATTATGATAGACAAAATTATTCCCTTCGATACTGGATTATTACTGACCATTATATTAATCTTCATTGTTTCAGGAGTTGCTTCTCGGTTAGCAAAATCAGCCATCAATAAGCATTTGAGAAATATTGCAGACTCTCAAGAATCAAAAGACTACGACAATGCTACTCGCCTTCGTTTTTTCAAAAATGGTGTAAATTTCATTATTGTTATTGTAGCTATTTTATTGATTACTTATACCATTCCTTCGTTGCGTGCGCTTGCTGTTACGCTTTTTGCAGGTGCTGGTATTTTTGCTGCCTTTATTGCTTTTGCTTCTCAAAAGGCATTTAGTAATATTGTGAGTGGAATTTTTATTGTTTGGTTTAAGCCTTTTCGTGTTGGGGATATTGTTGTGGTAGGTACTCATTTTGGAACGGTGGAGGACATAACATTGCGCCATACAGTCATTAAAGGACTTGAAAACAAACGAATTATTATTCCAAATTCGAATATTAGTAGTGATATAATTATTAATTCTACGATAGAAGACCCAAAAATTCAGCGTTTTGTAGAAGTTTGGATTAATTACGATTCTGATTTGAAAAAAGCGATGGAGATTATGAAAGAAGAAGCAATGAAACACCCTTCCATGATTGATGAACGAACTTTAGACGAAAAAATAAAAGGGGAACCTATCGTTTTGGTAAGAACGACTGCAATGGACGAACGAGGAGTAAAAATAAGAGCAGGAGTTTGGGCAAAAGACCTTTCTACTTCTTTTGATATGTATTGTGATTTGATTAGAGATATAAAATACCGTTTTGATAAAGAAGGAATAAAAATGGGAGTTCCTCATCGCCATCTAAGTCAAAGTTTTAATCAAGAACTAGAAACTATTTCTATACAAGATAAAAACAAGGCAGAAGGTTCAGAAAAGCCATAAATCAAACAATTTGAAGCAGAAAGCGTTAATACTATAAGAAAACTTCTAAAAAAGAAGTTAAAAAAACGAGAAACAAACCTTTGGTATCAAATTTTCATATATCCTATTGATTGAGTAAACGATTCAGTCATTTTGACATACTAAAAAATTAAAAGCAAGTTGTTTTTATCAACAAAATGTCAATTTGTCATATTTTTATATCAAAATGCTTTAAATTCATTTTGGTTCATAATTTGAATAATATAGGTAAAATGTAACTACGTATAATTATACAAGTAGCAACATTTATTTAAAGAATCTTTTTTTAATTTATTCCTTAATAACTTAAATTTTTATTATTATGACACTTATAAAATATAGACCTAGCAATTCGTTTTTGCCATCTTCTTTTTCAGAATTTTTTGACCAAGACTTTCTTTCCAACGGAATGACTAAATTTGGCTCTGACTTTGGTACAGAACTTTCAATGCCAGCCGTAAATATCAGTGAAAATGAAAGCGAACACTTGATTGAAGTTTCGGCAGCGGGGTTTAATAAAGACCAATTCAATATCGAAATGGAGGATAATAAACTCACTATTTCGGCAGAAATGAAGGAAGAAAAAGAGGAGAACACAGACGACGATACAGCAAAAGAAGATAAGAAACAGACCTATTATACTCGTCGTGAGTTCCGTTCTGCTTCATTCAAACGCTCATTTACACTTCCTAAAAATGTAGATAGCGATAATATTGCAGCTTCTTATGAAAATGGAATTCTGAAACTAACTCTGCCTAAGAAAGCTGAAATAATCAATAAGAAAAAGGTAAGTATTTCGTAACTTTGTAAAAATTAAATAGATACGAAATATCAAAAAACATATAGACATTTAAAATATTCAAGATCAACAGTAGTTAAGTTGTGAAATCCAAAAGAACCGTTTCCTTGAAACGGTTTTTTTGTTCGATTTTTGTTCGAAAATATACAAACAAATACCTCGTATTTTTGTAATCTGTATTTACTGTTCCTATCAAAAAAAATAACTTTCAAATGACTTTAGAAGAAGCACAAAAAACGGTTGATGATTGGATAAATCAATTCGGAATTCGATATTTCAATGAACTTACCAATATGGCGATGCTCACAGAAGAAGTGGGAGAAGTTGCTCGAATTATTGCACGAAAATATGGCGAACAGTCCTTCAAAGAATCTGATAAAGATAAAGAGCTTTCTGATGAACTTGCCGATGTTCTTTTTGTGGTTATTTGTTTGGCAAACCAAACAGGTGTAAATTTGACAGAAGCATTACAGAAAAATTTAGACAAAAAAACAAAACGAGACAGCACAAGGCACAAAGAAAACAAAAAATTACAGTAAAAAATGCTGTTTTATCTGCTCAAAAAAATTATCTTATTTTATCAATAATTTATATTTATGAATCGTTCTCTAGCGAACTTTTCGAATTATACTTCATCAAAATTCATTTATAAACTCAACTTTATCAATGTCGTTTTTTTTACGTCATTTTTTTTGGGTTTTTATTTTTTGACTTCTTCTCTATCTGCTCAAGAGCTTTTTCTGACAGCCAAATATGATGAAAATGGAGTTGCAGAACCTAGTTTTACAAGTGATGAATGGAAAATAGATGCTATTGAAGGTAGTTTTTTGTATGTTTTATTTAGACAAGAAAAGGAAATTACAGACCCAAAACTGTATCTTTTTATAGATAAAAAAATAGTTATCAAGAAAGATGAGAAACTAAAAGAACGTTTTGAAGAATACGATAACAAAAAGATTTATATCAACAAAAAACGAAACTGGGCAGTTCTTCAATACACTTTTTTACAAGCAGGAGTTTATAAAATTTCGATTGCAGATGCTGACAAAAAAATAATTATTTCTAAAGAAGTTACGATTAGCTATAAATCAAAAATCTTATTTAGTGATGATTTAAACGAACAGAAGTACCCTATTTCACATCAAAAAACTTTCAAATTAGAAAAAGCAAAACAAGGAATTTATATTTTTATAAAAGATGAAATTCCTTTCAATTCTCAATCTTTAAAAGTGGTCATTGAAAAACAAAACAAAGACGGAAACTATCAAAAATACACAGAAGAAACTTTTTTTATCGATAAAGAGCTTCGTTTTTCATTCTTTGAGCAGACTTTTGAGCTAAAAGGAACGTATCGCATTTCTGTTTTTAAGGAAAAAGAAATAGTTTTGGCAGTTGGTTTTTTGAAGGTGGTTTAGAGATTTTCCCCTAAAAAATCATAATTCAAAATGGTTAAACAAATTAGAAAGTTAAAAAGTCTGTATCTTACCTTTTTATTTCTGACTTTCAAAACTAACTTTAAGACTTATTGTTGTCAGAATTTTAACCACAATACCACTATTTTTTTGCTTATGTCTTCCAATTCTTCTACTCATTATTCTAGACACTTACTAGATTTTTCAAAAACGAATCAGTTTTCTGGGCTATTTTTAGATTTTATTTCTCAAAAAGAAAATCTAAGAGAATTTTATGGAAATCTACCTCAACTAGAAGACTTTGAAAAACAAATTGAGTTAAAAATAAATAGGCAAAAAAGAGATAAAAACTTAGATAACCACAAAAGAGAAATTTTGGTAAATACGTTGCATAATCAATATTCAAAAACAGAAAATCCACCAACTGAAACGATAAATTTACTTCAAAAAGAAACCACTTTTACGCTTACAACAGGGCATCAACTCAATATTTATACAGGAACGCTTTATTTTCATTACAAAATTCAGACAGTCATTAATGCTTGTAAAATTTTGAAAGAAAAGTATCCAAACTATGATTTTGTGCCTGTTTATTGGATGGCGAGTGAAGACCACGATTTAGAAGAAATTGCTTCTTTTAATCTATTTGGAACAACATATACGTGGCAAACTGACCAAAAAGGAGCAGTTGGAAGAATGAATACGAAAGGCTTAAACGACTTAGGCTTTAAGGAAGAAAAAGCAAAAGAACTAGGAAAATTTTATAAAAACGCAGAAACTAAAAACGAAAATCTAACTCATGCAACTAGACAAATTGTGCATTCATTTTATCAAAAAGACGATTTAGTAATTTTAGATGGAGATGATGCAGCTTTGAAAAGACTATTTATTCCTATCATCAAAAACGAATTAGAAACACAGAATAGCCATTTAAAAATTGAAGAGAGTAGTAAAAAATTAGATGAATTAGGCTACAAAACGCAGGTTACGCCACGAGAAATCAATCTTTTTTATTTAGAGGATAATTTGAGAGAACGAATTGTCAAAAATGAAAATACTAAAACATTTGAAATACTAAATACAGATATTACTTTTTCAGCATCAGAAATGATGGAATTGGTAGAATCAAATCCTGAAAAATTTAGTCCAAATGTTGCCCTTCGTCCTGTTTATCAAGAAATTATTTTACCAGACCTTTCCTACACAGGAGGGCCAGGCGAGCTTGCTTATTGGTTACAGTTAAAATCTATGTTTGAATACTTTGAGGTTGATTTTCCAATTCTTTTGCCTCGTAATTTTGTCTTGTTTATTCCTAAAGTTATTCATCAAAAAATGAATAAAACAAATCTTTCTTTTGAGGAGATTTTTAATTCTTTTGATAGGCTTAGGATAAACTATGCTACACAAAATGCAGAAAATGATGTTTTATTAGAAAATGAAAGAAAGGAAATAGAAAGTATTTTTGATAAAATTGAAGCAAAATCTATTAAAACGGATACTTCTCTACAAAAATCTATTGCAGCCGAAAAACACAAAGCACTAAAACGAATAGAACATATTTCTAAAAAACTCCGAAAAGCAGAAGAAAGAAAGTTGTCAGATGCAATAGGTCAGATAAAATCGGTAAAAGAAAATTTATTTCCAAAAGGTAGTTTGCAGGAGCGTTACGACAATTTTTTGAGTTTTGCAATTAATGATGAAGATTTTTTAGATAAAATACAAGATGTTTTGAATCCTTTTGATTTGCGTTTCTTGGTTGTTACAGAATCAAATATTTAGATATGAATAGTTGTTGTATAACTTTAAAACTTTTACTATCTTTCCATACGCCAATGTGCTAGTTTTGTAACCATTTTCTAAAGTATTTAACAAAAAATATGGCTAAAACTCAACAAGAAATTATAGACACAAATAAAGCATTGATAAAACAATGCATTGATAAATATAATAACTTGCCAATAAATCCAAATATTGACAAAGAGCTTTTGCTATTCAAAAACTTTCCTAAAAGTGTAAGTTTGAAATTAGTATTTATAATTTTGATGTACAAACAAGAAGTTGAGAATAAAGAGTTGGCAAAATATAGTACACAGGCAGCTTCTACAGTTAGAGATTTGGCAAGGTTAGGTTTTATCTTTCAAGAAAATCAAGCAGGACAGAGAACTTATCTCAATGAAGATAGAAAAAGCGTCAGAAAAATAATATCATTAGTCAAAAATATTTCTTCAGATAATAAAAAAAACAATAAAGTCAAGACGACTAATAAAAAGGATAGTAGAGCAATTTCTAAGACATTTATCGATACGATCTCCATAAAAAATTTCTTTTGCATTCAAAATTTAGAAATAAATGGTATAGCAGGAAACAAAGAGGTTTATATCTTAGGAGAAAATGGAGATGGAAAATCATTACTACTACAAGCTATTATTTTAGGAATGAAAGGTTTTTTTATCAAAAATAGAGCAGATATTACGCCTAGTGTAGGCTATGCTTTACAGCTTCTTAGAGATTCAGAGCCTCAAATTGAAATAGAAAGCACAGAAAAACACTCTTTTTCTCTTGATGAAAACTTTTATTTAGAGAATATATTTGCTTATGGAGTTAATAGAGGTAGAAAAAATGCCAAAAACAACGATAAATATGGCTTTGGCTCTTTGTTCGGGGATGAAGTATATTTGAAAGACCCAATAGAATGGTTGTTGGACATAGATAGATTAAATGCAAAAGGATATTTTAACTTTAGTATTCATTTGAAAGTAGCTATCAATATGATAGAAGAACTATTGGATAATAACGTAAAAATTAGCATAAAAAAAGATATTGTTTTTAAGGAGCGAGGAACAGAAATCAAATTTGAGCAGCTTTCTAAAGGGTATAAAAATGTCATTACTTGGGTTGTTGATTTATTAGCTCGTCTTTCTGAGAACCAAACCCATGTTCAGAAAATTCAAGATTTTGAAGGAATCGTTCTTGTTGATGAAATTGGTTTGCATTTACATCCAAAGTGGGAATATAGTATTATCAAAAAACTTAGAAACTGGTTTCCCAAAATTCAATTTATTTTCACTACACATAGTCCTGTTACTATTTTAGGAGCTTCTTCTGATGCCGTTTTTTATAGAATTTATAAAGAAGAAGGAATTACTAAAATAGACACACCTTTTTATGCTGATACTATTAGTAATTGGATGGCAAATATTGTCATTACTTCACCTTTATTTGATTTAGATACAGCAAGAATGAGAGCTTTTGATGTGCAAAATGAAGAAGTAGATACTAGTCAAGACTTTATTTATCATCGCATACACAAAGAAATCAGTAAAGAAGTAGAAGAAATTAGAAAAACAGGAAAGACACATATTCCAATAAATAGAATAGAAAAAATGATTGCTGATGCAGTCAAAAGACACAAAGTATAGATTATTATCAGTTATGGTACAAGTTCCTAGAAAAAGTCTAACAGAAATTCCAGCTTCCATAAAAGCTAATCAAACGACTAATGAAAGACGAAATGAAGTAATAGAAGCTAAAGTGTTTATTAAAGAGAATATATATAGAACCCGATACAAACAGCCAGACTTAAAAATTAGCTTTGAAACTCATTACAAAAATAAGTGTGCCTACTGTGAACAGTATGTTGAAAGGTGGGATATAGAACATTATCGCCCTGTTTCAAAATATTATTGGTTGGCATATTCGTGGGATAATCTTATTTTTGCCTGTCCAACTTGTAATCAAGATTCCAAAAAGGAACAATTTGAAATACAAAATGCCACCCAAGTCATTTACGACTCTAAAGATTTATCTAATATTCATAATCTTTGCAGCAAATATAATCAACAAGAAAAACCAAAACTATTTCATCCAGAATTTGACCAGCCAGAAGAATTTTTAAGTTTTGATGCTAAAGGTAATATTTACTCTGAAAACATTAGAGGGAAATACACCATAAAAACTTGTGGACTAAACAGAGAAAAACTAAGCACAAGAAGAAAAGAATTAGTTGTTGATGATTTTATAAAAAAGCTAGATGACATAATATTCATTACACATGAGGACATAGAAAAATGCCTAATAGAAATAGACAAACTTATTAATGACTTCGCAAAAGAATCTAAAAATCAGAAAAAGGAGTTTCTAGCTTTCAGAAGGTATCTTTTAAAAAATATTTTCCCTCAAATAATTATTCAAAAAATGAATAAGTAATTATCAATACATTGAAAGTCAAATACTTGATAAAAAACTTTTCACTTAGACAATCAATTTAATTGATAAGAAATACGTATTTTTGCAAAAATTATAGTATAATGTAGCGTATCCTTTAGGAATGCATAAATGTAACATAGACTTTAGTCTGTGTTACATTTTCATAAAGAAATCAATTCAAAAAATTATATAAAAAGAATGAACACAACCTTAGAACACAATCCAACACATAAAAATGGACACTACACACCGTCTGAAAAATCTAGTATTACACCAAAAACTACAAACGATGAGTTCGTTTCTCCAGATTTTTATGCTTTAGATTCACTTTTGACAGAAGAACAAAAATTGATTCGTGATTCAGTTCGTGAATTTATCAAAAAAGAAGTTTCTCCTATTATTGAAGAATGTGCAGACAAACATATTTTTCCAAATTGGTTAATTCCTAAATTTGGCGAAATTGGCTGTTTTGGACCTTCTATTTCAGAAGAATACGGAGGAGGAGGAATGGATTACATTTCGTATGGTTTGATTATGCAAGAAGTGGAGCGTGGCGATTCGGGTATGCGTTCGATGGCTTCTGTGCAGTCTTCACTTGTTATGTATCCAATTTATAAGTTTGGAAACGAGCAGCAACGCAAAAAATATTTACCAAAATTAGCTACTGGCGAATGGCTAGGCTGTTTTGGTTTGACAGAACCAAATCACGGTTCTAACCCATCTGGAATGCTTACAAACATAAAAGACATGGGCGATCACTATCTTTTGAATGGCGCAAAAATGTGGATTACAAATTCTCCTGAAGCTGATATTGCCGTTGTTTGGGCAAAAAATGAAGAAGGACGTATCAAAGGTGTAATTGTAGAAAAAGGAATGGAAGGTTTTTCTGCGCCAGTTATTAAGGATAAATGGTCGCTTCGTGCAAGTGTTACAGGCGAACTTGTTTTTGATAATGTAAAAGTTCCGAAAGAAAATTTATTACCAAATAAAGACGGACTAGGTGCACCAATGATGTGTTTGGATTCGGCTCGTTATGGTATTTCTTGGGGCGCTTTGGGTGCTGCTATGGACTGTTATGATACGGCTCGTCGTTATGCTGGAGAGCGTATTCAGTTTGGTAAGCCTATCGCTTCTTTCCAATTGATTCAGAAAAAACTAGCTGAGATGCTTACTGAAATCACTAAAGCACAACTTTTAAGCTGGAGATTAGGAACATTGATGAACGAAGGAAAAGCAACAACAGCGCAAATTTCGATGGCAAAACGTAATAATGTAGAAATTGCTATCAATATTGCTAGAGAAGCACGTCAGATTTTGGGTGGAATGGGAATTACTGGAGAGTATCCAATTATGCGCCACATGGCAAACCTTGAATCTGTCTTGACTTACGAAGGAACACACGATATTCACTTGCTTATCTTAGGAAGAGAAATTACAGGAATTCCTGCTTTTGAATAGGTAAAATATATATTTTTCTCCTTTGTAAAATCTAAAAAAACACGGTTATCTGACAATTTTTGTGGAAAATCACTAGTAGGTATTTTTAAAATGTATTTTCTATTTTGTTCAAGTC
>PFKD01000296.1 GCA_002784125.1 Flexibacter sp. CG_4_10_14_3_um_filter_32_15 | reverse complement strand
AAGTTCATTTTTGAGGTTCTACAAAGGTTACGTTGCGCTGCAACTGAAAATCAAATACTTAAAAATGTCACTCATGTTGACATCTAAAACAGGAAGTGTATTTTCTTCAAAAGCAATTAATTCTTCACGCTTCAAATCTGGATTGAATTTTCTTTCTGATTCAAAAATTAGATCCAAAACATAATTTTTAGCGTCATTCCATTCGCCATTGTTAATATCTATTTTATCAATAATAGTACGAATATCTTTATTTTGATTTTTAGGCTTAAAACCTACTGACAGAACGCCATCAGATTTAGAAAGGGCATTCCAAATAATTTGTTCTGATTGTTTGTTCCAATCAAAAGAGCCTTCTTTTTTGACAGTTTGCCAAATATGATTATCCAAATCAGAACGGTCAATAGTAGCGTGTTCAATGGTTTGTTCTGCAATCATCTCAGATTCATTCTGACAAAAGAACATCATAAAAGCTGCAATAGCTAAAGGAGAATAGCGTCGAATAATCGACTTCGAATTAAAAAAATAAGTTTTCATTTTGTAAAAGGTATTTATATTTGTGTGTTAAGTCAAAAAAAGTTAATTGACTTATTCTAAGAGCAAATATAAAAATATATTTTAAAAAAAGCGATGCAAGCCGAATTTTTTTTTAAGTTTTTTAATTTATCCAAATTTAATATCAACTTAACAGTTTTTTCATTCTTAGTTTTGTGCAAAAAAAATAACTTGATAAATCAAGTTCTTTTTTTATATCTAAATTTTATTCTCATATCAAAGCACCAACAAATTACATCCTCTCACATCTGAATAATCAAAACGTCCCAAAACTTGAAACTCTCCTTTAGCATTTATTTTTCCCAAATCCTGCGTTTCTATAAAGGCACAACTTTCTACATTTGCCAAATCAATGACATTAATCGCTCCACTTTGAATATCAAAATTATCTGATTTATTTTCTAAATTTTTCAAATCAAAAGGGTCATTTGTATCACGTATAATAATTTTAAGATAAGACGGAGTTTGAAACCAAATTTCATTTTTTTCTAAATTATTTTTTTCTAAATTTTTGATGGCATATCCTTGAGATAAAAGTTCTGTCATTCCATACTCTGAATCAATCGCTGAAACTCCAAAAGTATTTTTCAAGATTTGATGTACTTCTTCTCTTACCATTTCTTTTTTACGTCCCTTCATTCCTCCTGTTTCCATCACAATTATTTCATTTTTTAAATTACTTTTTCCTGCTAAATCATCAAACTGTTTTGTCTTTGGTAACTCATAATTCGGATAATTTTCTTTCAAAAAATCAGCAAAATCTAACAGTGCAAAGGTTACTCCTAGTAATAAAATTGGTTTTGTAGGATTTGTTATAACAGCTTTTTCTAATTCATCTTTCAATTTTTCGTAATCATAAAGAAAATAATTTGAATTGGGTTGTGCATTCTTCAAAAAATAATCCACCATATAAATCAGCGACGAACCATCACGTTCCAAATAAGAAGGCAGCAGCGCAAAAATCTGAAAATCACTTAATTTTCCGTATTCTTGATACAATTCTTCAAAAATAAACTGACTTGATTTTTCATAGAAATGCAAATCTGAAATGGCGTGTTTGCTTCTCTGTGTCATATTTGTTGTTCCACTGCTTGTAAAAATTTGAGTTGTTTTTACACCTTCTATTTGTACGTTATGGGACTTAAAAAATCGAATTGGCAAAAATGGAATTTTGTAAATAGAATTTATTTCTGATGGATTGATATTTAATTTCTCTATATATTTCTTATAAACAGGATTGTATTTTGATTGAAAATAAAACAACTCTAAAGCCTTTTTTTCGAATGCTTTAAAGTCATTTTTTGGAATAGAGAAAATACTCTCTTTATACTTTTTTATAAAATTTTCGTGCATGTTATTTTAAAAATTACTGACAAACAAATTTAAAATCAGAACTTATTTTCACTTGAGAACAATTACGAACTAAATATTTAGCGTAGCTAATCACGATATTAAACCATTGATTATCAGCTAATTATTTCATTAAAAATGCTAATTTATTTATTTTAAACTGGTAAGACCTACAAGTACAGACCAATTGGGCGCATCTCAAAATGTCATTTTCAGTAGGGAAAAGGCTTGCCTTTTCCCTACAACTATAAAATTAATAAAGCGACATTTTGATATCCACCCAACGAATTTGAAATAAAGAATAGATACAATTAATTTTGACTGACTACTTATGATAAAAAACGTAAAACAAGAAAAGGAAAAACATTTTTTATAGAAATCATTCCACAGGGTCATATCCACTCCCTCCCCAAGGGTGGCATTTTCCTATTCGTTTTAGACCTTTCCAACCTCCTTTAAAAGCACCGTATTTTTTGATTGCCTCGACCATATATGCCGAACATGTAGGCGTATAACGACAGCGAGGAGGAAACATAGGCGAAATAAAATATTGATAAAATCGAACGATTGCCAAAAATATATAAGAGAAAAAACGAGAAATAGTTTTTTGTATCAAAATTAAAAATAGTATTATTTGAATAATTAATTTAATTAGAACGTTGTTAATGGAATTTACGTTATGTTGTGGTTAGAATAACTTCTCGTTTTTTGTTGTTTTTTGATAAAACTTCAAGAACAAACGAAAATAAATGAGAAAATAGACCTGCATTAGTAAATTTGTTTTTATAACATTCTTATATTTGGCGTTTGTATCTAGAATTTTAGACTATCCAACTAGCAACTGCTATAAATTTAGTAAATTTGAGAATTGATTATTGCATCATTCTCCTAATTAATTCCCTTTTTTCATTCTTTTACTTCATATTGCAACACATCAACTATTATGAAATCAGTTTTGCACATCAAAATCCCTTCCCTTTTAGAAAATATCCGTATTGTAGAGAGTTTTATTGATAATGCTCGTGATAAGTTTAACCTAAATGATGATATATACGGAAATATTATGGTTGCCGTTACCGAAGCTGTTAATAACGCTATTATTCATGGTAATGGAAAGAATAAAGATAAAGAAGTAGAATTGAGTTTAGAAGTAGGAAAAGAAAACCTATATTTTACAATAAAAGATCAAGGAAAAGGATTTGACCCAGATGCTCTACCCGACCCAACTGCACCTGAAAATCTTTTGACTATTGGAGGAAGAGGTATTTTTCTAGTAAAAAATCTAGCTGATAAAGTTGATTTTTTGGATGAAGGAAGAACTGTAAAGATGACTTTTAATGTGAAAAATTCAGTTTTGAATTAACAACATGAGTGACCTTTTTAAGTATTTGATTTTCAGTTGCAGCGCAACGTAAC
>PFKD01000332.1 GCA_002784125.1 Flexibacter sp. CG_4_10_14_3_um_filter_32_15 | reverse complement strand
ATAAAGGCATAAATTATTAAATTTTAAACTAAAAAAATTTGGTATTTGCCCAATTAGCAACGTCTATTTTGGCTTCGCCAACTTAAAAGTTCTTCGAAAATACACGATTGCTAAGGGAAAAAAGTGCTGTTTTTATTTATTTTACCTTAGCAAGCCTAGTATCAAAAATAATAAGACGTTGCTAATGGTAAAATAAATGCTTGACAAACTGACTGACACGATGTCCTCACCAACAACATTATTACATCAAATTAACTTCCACAAGTCAAACAATCTTCGTCGTCTAATGAACATGCTGCTCCTCCTAGTCCGTCTTTTAATTGTTCTTCTTGTGCTTGTCCGTTTTGGCGTTTATGGATTCTAGCTAATGCAAGATTCGATTGTTCTTCCATATCCATCGTATTTCCAGCCATTTCTAGTATTTCTTCATTACTTTTAGCTACTATTTTTTCAGCCTTTTTCTTATTATTTACTTCTGTACTTAAAGCATCTTTATCTACTGTAAACTTAATTGCATCGGCAGCAGCTTTTGTACGAAGGTAATACATTCCTGTTTTCAAACCTCGTTTCCAAGCGTGGAAGTGCATAGAAGTCAATTTTCCAAAAGTAGGGTTTTGAATATGAACATTCAAACTCTGACTCTGACAAATATACGCTCCTCTATCAGCCGACATATCAATAATTGTACGCTGACTAATTTCCCAAACCGTTTTGTAAATATCTTTCAATTCTTGAGGAATACGTTTGATATTCTGAACCGAACCATTTGCAGAAATAAGTTCGTTTTTCATTTCATCATCCCACATATCAATCGCAATCAAATCTTTCAAAAGGTGTTTGTTTACCACAACAAATTCCCCAGAAAGAACACGACGAACATAAATATTTGAAGTATAAGGCTCAAAACATTCGTTATTTCCCAAAATTTGAGAAGTCGAAGCTGTTGGCATTGGTGCAAGTAAAAGCGAGTTTCTAGCTCCATGTTTTACCACTTCTCCACGCAATTCTTCCCAGTTCCAACGTCCAGAATGATAATCTTCATCTACATTCCACAAATCAAATTGGAATTGTCCTTTTGATAATGGACTGCCTTCAAAAGTTTCATAAGCTCCTTCTGTAATGGCTAAATCTTTAGAAGCCGTCATGGCAGCAAAATACATCGTTTCGAAAATCTCTTTATTGAGTGCAGCAGCTTCTTCAGATTCGAAAGGCATACGCAGCATAATGAACGCATCAGCCAAACCTTGTACACCCAATCCGATTGGACGATGACGCATGTTTGAATTGCGAGCCTCTTCGATTGGATAATAATTTCTATCAATAATTCTATTTAGATTGACAGTTGCTTGATAGGTTACATCATAAAGTAGTTCATGATTAAATTCTAATTTGCCTTCTTCATTTTCAATAACAAATTTTGGAAGGGCAATAGAAGCCAAATTACAAACTGCCACTTCATCAGGTGCAGTATATTCCATAATTTCAGTACAAAGATTTGACGATTTGATTGTACCTAAATTTTGTTGATTCGACTTGCCGTTGGCGTGGTCTTTATAAAGCATATAGGGAGTTCCCGTTTCGATTTGTGCTTCTAAGATGGCAAACCAAAGTTCTTGCGCTCTGATTGTTTTTCTTGCTTTTCCTTCTAATTCGTATTTTGTATATAAATCTTCAAATTCTTTTCCGAAACAATCTGACAAACCTCTAGCTTCATTTGGACAGAATAATGACCATTCGCCGTCTTCCTGCACACGTTTCATGAATAAATCTGAAATCCATAAAGCATAAAACAAATCTCTTGCTCTTGCTTCTTCTTTACCGTGATTTTTCTTCAAATCTAAAAATTCAAAAATATCAGCGTGCCAAGGTTCTAAATAAACGGCAAAAGCTCCTTTGCGTTTGTTTCCTCCTTGGTCAATATATCTTGCTGTATCATTAAATACTTTCAACATCGGAACAATTCCGTTTGAATAGCCATTTGTACCACGAATATACGAACCTGTCGCACGTACATTATGTACACTTACACCAATTCCACCAGCCGATTGAGAAATTTTAGCACATTGTTTTAGTGTATCATAAATTCCATCAACACTATCATCTTGAACTTCTAATAAGAAACAGGAAGACATTTGAGGTTTTGGAGTTCCTGCATTAAAAAGTGTAGGCGTTGCATGAGTAAACCAACGCTCAGACATCAGATGATACGTTTTGATAGCTGCATCAATATCAGCACCATGGATACCCACCGAAACACGCATAATCATTTGCTGAGGACGTTCAGTAACTTTTCCATCAAGGCGCAAAAGATACGAACGCTCCAAAGTCTTAAAACCAAAATAATCGTATTCATAATCTCTACCGTAATCAATAGCTTGATTCAGAACGTGAGCATATTTACGAACAACTTGTACTACCTCGTCAGAAATAAGACCTGCTGGCTCGTTTGTCTTTGGATTTACATAATTATAAAGCTCTTCAATCGTTTCTGAAAAAGCATCTTTAGTTTCTTTATGAAGATTTGAGATAGCAATTCTTGAAGCCAAAATCGCATAATCTGGATGAACTGTTGCCATTGTAGCTGCTGTTTCGGCTGCAAGTTCGTCTAGTTCTACGGTCGTTACGTTGTCATAAAGTCCTGCCAAAACTTTATAAGTAATTTCTTGAGGTTTGATATAACGAGTGTCCAAATTATCACAAAGTCTTTCTATTCTGGTTGTGATTTTTTGCATAATCACTTCTTCTTTCCTGCCGTCTCGCTTGATTACGTACATATATATTGAGTATTTGAATAAATTAATGGTTGATAGAGTACGTATTTTTTTCTAACTGATTCAAAAGCAGTTACAAATAATTATAAAATACGTTATCGGATTTTGGTACAAAAATACGCATCTTATTTTAGAACTGAATTATTTAGATTCAATCTAAGAAAGATTACTTTGTTTGTAACGGTAAAGATTTACTTTTGTTGAGAAAGGATTTTGGGATAGTTCTTTCAAATTGAACGAACAAAAAATCAATTCTATTGAAAATTTACTACTAAAAATAGCTTTCTATTACGAAATTCTATTAAAATTTAATTTACGATTTTTGATTTAGCTTTCAAAAAATAGTCTATCTTTTCTATATTAAATTTTTTGGATAACTTTTTCTATCAAAAAAAAACCTTATTCAAAACCGAAAAAATCGGAATGAATAAGGTTTTTGATTTATAACAAAATTACAAGTTTAGGCTGCCATAAATTGAGTAAAAAGAAAATACAAAGCAATTAAGTAGTCAGACAAAATTATCGTAACAACTTTCCTTTATGGTAAAATCAATTTTGTATTCTTCACTATTGTAATTTTTTAGAATGTTTTTTA
>PFKD01000339.1 GCA_002784125.1 Flexibacter sp. CG_4_10_14_3_um_filter_32_15 | reverse complement strand
TAAAGTTCATTTTTGAGGTTCTACAAAGGTTACGTTGCGCTGCAACTGAAAATCAAATACTTAAAAATGTCACTCATGTTGAGGTATAGAAGTAAATACAGAATTTACTTCTTTGTGTTTAGAATCTAAATTTACAAAATAATGAAGTGAATTTGAACTTTGAGAAAAGAAATTCCTTTATGATGGAACTTTTAGATTTTACAGTAAGATAAAAAACGGTAATCAACATATTATCAACACTATACTACTAGACTTTTTTGTGTAAAATTTCGTATTTTGTGTCAATGTAAAATTTTCAGTACTATAAAATGTCTACTGTATCTTCCTTTTTTATACAACACAGATTTTACAGATTAGACAGAATGAAACACAGATTTTTTAAATTATAATTAAATTATTTTATCTATATTAAATTCTATACTGTATCTTACTATTTTTATTTTTTAATCTCAACGACGGTTGAAAAATAGAGCAAAACCAACCGTCGTTGAGGCTCAAGTGCAGCCGTCAACGAGGTTTTAAAAAATAGTAGTACAGTATAAATCCTACTAACCGACAGCTCAGCGAAGCTAACGGTAACACAACGTTGTTGCTAGAAAAACCTATTTCAATTTCTGTAGATGGCACTCATATTGGAGTAAAAAATACCTTATAATTTTAATAAAACTATCATGAAAAATCTATCTTACTTCTTATCAAAATCAACTATTTCTGTCTGCCTATTTTTGTTTTTTGCTTGTCTGATACATTTTAATTCCTTTGCTCAACAGCTAACACAAGGAATTACTTATCAAGGAAAATTAATAGAAAATGGAAGACCTTTTTCGGGTTCTCAAACCATTTTATTCGAACTTATTGACAATGCAGGAAATATTCCTTGGTCAGAAACTCAAACTGTAAACGTACAAGACGGATTGTATTCTGTTGTTTTGGGTAATCAAACTCCCTTGCCTTCTACTGTTTTTACAGCCAATCCAAATTTGAATTTGAGAGTTACCGTTAATGGAAATATTCTTTCTCCAAATGTTCCTCTACGAGCTACTCCTTATGCACATGCAGCAGGAAGCGTAATCAGAAATAGTATCGGAACACTCCAAATTATTGATGGTTCAGTTGGTTCGATAGATTTGGCAGATAATTCGGTTACTACTCCTAAAATTGCTAATGATGCCGTTACGAGTTCTAAGATTTTGAATGGCTCTGTTCTATTGCAAGATTTAGCTATTAATTCTATTGATTCTACAAAGGTTATAAATGGTTCTATCAATTCAAATGACATTGCAGACGGAACAATTAATAGATTAGATTTGGCAGACAATACTGTTACGACAGATAAAATACAAAATTTGACTATTTTAGATGAGGATATTGCTGCGAATGCAGATATTTTAGGAACAAAGATAATTCCTAATTTTGGAACACAAAATATAAGCACAACGGGGAAGGTTACTTCTGCTCAAACTGTAGGTGGAGATACAGGAAATACATTAACTACAAAAGATTACGTAGATGCTCAAGTTTCTACTGCTACTCAAGTTGATGGAATTACGATTGATTTGAATGGAAATAGCGAGTTAGAAGTAGTTGATAATTCTATTAGCTCTGCCAAAATAGAAGATGGAACTATTTTAAATGCAGATTTGGGAACGAATTCTGTAACCACTCCAAAAATTAATGATAATGCTATTACTTTAGCAAAACTGCAAGACGGAACAGCAAATCAAGTTTTTGGAACAGATGCAAGTGGGAATCCTATTTTGATAGACCAAACTACTTTTGGAGCTGCAATTAATACTGATAACCAAACTTTATCCTTTTCTGGAAATACAGTTAGTTTGACAGGGGATACGCCTTCTAGCTTTGACTTATCTTCTACCTTGCCTACTACCAATGATGTCTTGACTTGGAATGGGGCTAGTTGGGAAGCGATAGCTCCAAGTACATTTACAAATACAGATAATCAGACTTTAAGTCTTGCTGCAACAACAGTAGGAACTAGAGATATTAGCATAACTGGTGGTAATACGCTTGCTTTAAATATAGAAGATGGAGATTTTGACGCTACAAATGAATTACAAGATTTGAATTTGACAAGTAATATTTTAACTATCGTAGGAGGGGCATTGCCTACAACATCAATTGATTTAACACCTTACTTGGATAATACAGATAATCAAACTCTTTCTTTAACAAGTACTACTCCAACAACAAGACAAATTACTATAACTGGAGGAAATACGCTTGCTTTAAATATAGAAGATGCAGATTCCGATGGTACTAATGAAATTCAAGATATAGCTATTACAGGAAACTCTATTGGAATTACTGGTGGAACAGGTTTTAACCTTACTCCTGTTGCGCCTACAGATGGGCAAGTTTTGACTTGGAATAATGGCACTACAAGATGGGAAGCCCAAACTACTACTACTTCTCCTTTCACAGTTACAGCATCCAATGTATTTAGAAATAATGGAACAACAGAAAAATTTATTTTTGGATCTAACCAAATGAATTTTACAGCAGGAATAGATAACCGTATGTTTTTTGATGATGCCACTGGTGCTTTTAGGGTAGGTGGAACTACAGGAACACAATGGGATACTCGTGGTAATCATTCTTTTGCAGCAGGACAAAATAATATTGCAACTGGACAAGCTAGTACAGTAGGAGGTGGAAGTACAAATCAAGCTACAGGACAAAATACTACAGTTAGTGGTGGGTTTCAAAACACGGCTACTTCTCTAAGTGCTACCGTTGGTGGTGGAGACAATAATAATGCTACGGCAAATAGAACAACTATTGCTGGAGGTAGTAATAGTAGTGCTAGTAGTACAAATAGTACTGTAGGAGGTGGCTTTCTGAATGTAGCAAGTGGAGTGAGTAGTACTGTAGTAGGTGGACAAAATCTCTTTGCTCGTTCGTATGGAGAAATTGCTATGGGAACATTTAATACAGATTATACACCTGCATCTACTTTTGGAATAAATACAGCAGACCGTCTTTTAGTAGTAGGAAATGGTACAAGTGGAACTCCATCTAATGCCATGATTCTCTACAAAGATGCTACTTTAGAACTCAAAGACTTTGGAGCTAGTTCACCTTCTAACCCAACAGGACGATTATACGTAGAAGGAGGACAGTTATACTTTAATGGCTCGCCTGTTGGGGGAGGGGCTTCGTCTCCTTTCACAATTTCAGGAGCAAATAGTGAAATTATTTCAAGAAATGTAGCTACCAACGATGATGTATTTATCATTGGTTCTACTCAAATTGATGATACAGGAACAGGTAATGAAGATAATCGTATGTTTTTTGATAAAACTACTGGAGCTTTCAGAGTAGGAGGAACAACAGGAGCTCTTTGGGATACTCGTGGTAATTTTTC
>PFKD01000267.1 GCA_002784125.1 Flexibacter sp. CG_4_10_14_3_um_filter_32_15 | reverse complement strand
TTAAAAACTAGCTTGATTTGCTTTAAACGAGTACAATTTTTTTTTCGTGCGTTTACCCTACATCATAAATAAAAATCAAAATTTAAGCCATTAATTAGTTATACTAACTAAAACCTAATAAGGTTGTGTTTTTTGATGTACTTTTTAGGATAAGTCGTTTCTATTTGAGGATAGAAACGAATCGATTGAAAAAAGTTTCTACATTTTTACCTTTTTTTTAGTAGCTTCGTAAGAATTTGTGGAAGTTATCTCATTTGTTTAACACTCTTTTTCCCATAAAAATACACAAAAATTAATGAAAAGCCGTATTATAGACAAACGCCTTCAAAAATTTCGTCTTCGTTTAGATGAAACTATTAAAAATCTACATAATCTCACTCAAGATATTCAGAGTAAGGAGCTTTCTAATACGGTTAGCGAATTGCGTCAGCGTATCAATGAGCCTTATATGTTTGTTGTTGTAGGTGAGGTAAAGGCAGGAAAAAGTAGTTTTGTTAATGCGCTTTTAGAAACTGAAAAAGATATTTGTAAAGTAGCACCAGACCCTTGTACGGATACAGTTCAGCAGATTTTGTATGGTGAAGAAGAACAAATTATGGTAATGAATCCTCATCTAAAAAAGATTTTATTACCTGTTGATATTTTAAAAGAAATTGCTATTGTTGATACCCCCGGAACAAATGCCATTTCGGAAGGACACCAAAAAATTACGGAAGATTTTATTCCTTCGTCAGATTTGATAGTTTTTGTTTTTGAAGCTAAAAATCCATATCGTCAATCTAGTTGGAGCTTTTTTGATTTTATTCATACAGATTGGAGAAAGAAAATTATTTTTGTTCTTCAACAATCCGATTTGTTAAATGAGTTTGATTTGAACACAAATATTGAAGGAGTAAGAAAACATGCAGAAAAGAAAGGACTTTTAGAACCTCAAATTTTTGCTGTTTCTGCTAAATTAGAACAAGAAGGAAACCACGAAGCAAGTAATTTTGCAGGAATCAGAGCATACATAAAAGAAAATATCACAGGAGGGCGTGCGCCACTTTTGAAACTCAAAAATAATATCGATACCTCAAAAACAATTCTTTCAAGAATAAAAGAAGGTGTAAATCTTAGAGATAAACAACTAGAAGCTGATAATAAATTCAGACTAGACGTAAAGAAAACACTCAACGACCAAGAGAAAAAATCATTGTATCAAGTTGATGTTTTGATAGAAAATATTTTGGGAGCGTATGAAAATATCACACGAGAAACCGAACAAGAAATCAGTAAAGGCTTGAATCCTTTTAATTTATTAGGAAAATCTTTCAAATCAATGCTTTCAGAGAAAGAGTCTGTAAAAGTGTGGTTTGAGCGTGTAGCACAAGATTTGGAGCGCAATCTTACCAAAACTTTAACCGACAAACTTGGAGAAGGAATTACAGCCATTGCAGATACCATTCAGCAAATGGCAAAAATGATTGATTTGCAGCTCAATACTAGTCCAAAAATTCTGAAAGAAAATCACGCTATTTTTGGCGATATTGCCGATCGTAGAAGTAGAGTTTTACAAGATTTACAAACTGAGTTTCATGAGTTTACTAAAGAAACTGAAAATTTTGTACAGAAAGATTTATTTCCAAAAGATACTAGTTTTGCAACTGATTTTGCAACAGGTGGAGGTTTGGCGATTGTTGGAACGGCCTTAGCAATACTAACACAGGGAGTAGTTTTTGACGTTACAGGAGGAATTATTACAACTATTGGTGTAGTTTTTACGGGTGTTACGGTAATGGTCAAAAAGCAAAAGATTATGCAAAAATATAGAGAGCAAATCAGTCAAGGAAAACAAGCACTCAAAGAAGAAATTTACCTAAAACTTTCTACTTATATCGCAAATCTAAAAAATCAAATCGATGCTAACTTCAAAGATTTTGATTTATTAATGGAAATGGAACAAAAACAAATCCTAGAACTCAAAAATCAATACGAAACGATTGATAGAGAATTGGAGAAGATTTTAGATGAATTGATTTAATTTTTTGTAATTCAATAACAACATGAGTGTCATTTTTTCCATAAAGTGCCATTTTGCAAAACTTACTGTTTACCTACATGATTTTTATGCTCAAAAAATAGTAAATTTTGAACAAAGTTATTGTGTTGGTAGGGAAAAGGCTTGTCTTTTCCTAGTCGGTCGTTGATATTTTAACTGAAAATACACAATATATTTAGAAAAGGCAAGCCATTTTCCCTACTAACTCTGCCGTTGTCGGTGTCCCCACCGATGAGACAAAAAATACTACTTTCTTATTTTTTAATCAAAACTCATTAAGTTACTTTGCTCAAATGTCCATTGAGGAGTATCTATTTTATCTGTTTTATTTGTAGGAATTTCGTACCACGGACTGATTTTATCATTATTAAAATTTTTCAGAATATGAATATCTTGTGCAGGCATATAACTTTGAGCAACTAAAAATGTTTTTTGATTTGTCTTCGGATTTATTGCTACATCAACCACCAAAACAGCATGACCGGGGAAACCTCCTTGTATGAATACATCGCCTATTTCAATGTTTTCTATCTTTTTTGGTTTTAATTCTTTACTCAACGAAGCCGAACCTGCATACATAAATACGTTTTCCATATACTTTAGAAAATTGGTATAACTTGTATCTGCTTTAGCATTTAGAGTCCAATTTACTTTGTTTCCTTTTATAGAAGGGCGATAACCTGCTGCCCACTTTTTATAAATAGCTGCATCTCCACTTGTATAATTGAATGAAATCTTATTTTTTTGATTCGTTTTGAATAAATACTCAGCACGAAGACGCATCACAGCATCAGCACATTGTTGCAAATCTCGCTTTCCCACAGAAATATCAAGGATTCTATAATGAATCTGTTGGTAGTTTTTGAGCTGTCCGTTGTATAATTTGACAGGTGTATTTTGTGGCTTTAATGAAATCTGACGTAGATAATGAGCAAAAGAGTTTTTAGATACATTTTCTCTACTATAATCTGAATAATTTTGAGGTAGAGGAATTTGCTCAACCTGTTCTATCTCGTCTTTTATATCTTTTGTAGAAGAAACTGCATTTGTTTTTTTATTGATTTTATGGGTTTCTGTATTCTGAACAAAATTATCAGTATTTTTTAAATCTTGTGTAATTTCATTTGAATAGCTTTTTTTAGGTGAAGCATCAGAATTAAAAATCCAAATTCCAAAAATGAGTAATAAAATAGATAGTAGTAAGAAAGTGATTTTGGTTTTCATAAGTTTTTTAGGGTAAACGCACGAAACTTTTTATACTGCTTTCAGTGTATTTAAACACACTTT
>PFKD01000439.1 GCA_002784125.1 Flexibacter sp. CG_4_10_14_3_um_filter_32_15 | reverse complement strand
ATCAGAGTAAATTCAATTTACAAAGTTAAAAACTAGCTTGATTTGCTTTAAACGAGTACAATTTTTTTTTCGTGCGTTTACCCTAACTCCATAGGAGTTTTATATTGGTAACATTTTGTTTGAAGAATCGTAAAATACTACCAATATATAGTTCCTAACCGAACAGAGAATAGTTCTTTCTTTAATTTTTCTACCAATATGAAGTTCCTACAGAACAGAAATGATTTAATTTACAATTTCTCCTCGTAGTCTTCTGATTCGCTTTCTTGCCTCTACCACATAAACACTACCTGGATAATCTATGAGTTGTTTTTTGTAATATTCTTCTGCTTTTTGTTTGTCTTTTAGATTTTCTTCATAGATTTTTCCTAAAAGAAAATTCGCATCATCGCCAAAAATATCTGTTGGATTGAGTTTTAAAACAGTTTTTAGTTTTTCGGCTGCCTCATCAAAACGCCCCATTTTTTGCAAAATAATAGCTTCTTTCCAATAAATTTCATCTGTTAGAGAATGGTCTTCAAAATGATTACGCATTTTTTTGTAAGCTGATAAAGCATCTTCGTATTGCTGCTGAAAAATAAGCAAATCAATAGCTGCATATTCTTTCATAGCTGTTTCAGAAGAATCCAAACCTGTATTATCTTGAATCAAAATAGACAAATCCATGGCATCATTAGCAATTTCTCTTGAAGTCGCTAGTTTTAGAATATCTAAATGTGCTTTTGCTAATTTAAAATCTCCATTAAAATAGGAAAGTTTAGCATTTTTGAGTTTGGCAGAATACCCTAAAGGCGTTTCTTTTTCTGTTTTTTCTACTTGTGAATATAACAAAGTCGCTTCCCAAGGTTCGTTTTTCAAGACATAAATATCTCCCAAATCCAATTTTACTTGACTTAAAAGCTGATGAGGGACACCTCTAATTTCTGTAATTTTGTTGAGTGTATTTATAGCTATATCTTTCTGATTAAGGTAAAAAGCCTGTAAAAGAGCCATATTACGAGCTGATTTTGCTGTACTTGGATTCCAGCCTATTTCCACAAGTGTTTGTTCGTAATCATTGACAAGTGATTTTATTTGTTCTTTGTCTATCGGAAATTGATGTTTGATGTATTCTTCTTTAGATTCCATCAAAAAATGTCTAGCTTGTGAATAAATCAATCTACCTTCATAGTTGTCTGTCAAGTGTTCAAAAATGGTCATGGCACTTTTCCATTCTTCATTATTGTAGGCAAGCATTCCGATTTCCATAATCTTTACGCCTTCTGATTTATTTCTTCTATCTAATGCTTTCGCTTGTGTAAAAGCCATCATAAAATTCTTTCTTTGAAGAAAATACCAAACCAACATTTCACTAAAAACCTCATCGCTAGGGTGTTTTTGTACGGCTTCGTACAACATAGGTTCTACCATATCCCATTCTTCATCTTCCGACAAACGAGATTGTAACAAATGCTGAACGTAAGGCGCATCATTTGGCTGTTTTTCTAGTAAAATCAAAAATTGTTCTACCATTTTTTGAGGCTTTCCCATCGCTAAATAGAGAAGTCCCAAATCCATATCATAGTTTTCTTGTGTATTCTTTTGTGCTTGTAAATACAGTTTTTCGGCATATTCATAGAACCCTTGATGCGCCAAAACACGAGCAGCCACACGAGCCAAATGAGAATTTGATTTAATCGAATTTATATATTCATCAAAATGCTTATCTGCTTTTTTATCTTCTCTTTTCTGTAAAAGAAGTTTAGCATAATCAATATTCATTTTTGGGTCTAAAGGTCTGTCTTTCAAACATCTTTCGATATATTTTTCAGCATTTTTAAGCTGTTCCAAACGCAACATGGCATCCAAATAATTATTGTAGATATAAGAAGCTGATGGATTTTTCTTAGCTATTTTTTCGTAATACTGAACGGCTTTTTCGTATTCTCCTTGTTCATAATATTCATCTGCCAATGCCAAGTCTTGTGGATTTTGAGCAAATAGATTTGAAGGAAGGGAGAAAAAAGTAATTAATAATACAGATAGAAAGAGTTTGATAGGATTATATTTTTTCATAGATAGAGTCTTTCATTATTTTATAGACTAAAGTCTGTAGTACATTTTCGCACACTAAAGTGTACGCTACATATGCTATATTTTATAAATTTACACAAAAACACGACTTCTTTTTACATTAATCGATTCAATATTTAAGAATTTATTTTTTTTAACACCTTATATACAACTATTGTTGCTTACTTTTGTAATACGTAATTTCATTTACAATTTATCACTTATAACTAACCACTAATTTTATGCCCCCTAAATCAAAAAAAGCGAGTGAATCCTATGTTACGATGACCGAAATGGTTTTGCCAAATGATACCAATCCACTAAATAACTTGATGGGTGGAAGACTCATGCATTTAATGGATATTGCAGCAGCTATTTCAGCGCAAAAACATTGCAATCGTGTTGTTGTTACGGCTTCTGTCGATAATGTTTCGTTTGAAGCTTCTGTTCCTTTGGGAGGCGTGGTTACATTGGAGTCACATGTCAGTCGTGCTTTTAATTCTTCTATGGAAGTTTATGTAGAAGCGTATGGTGAGAATATTTTGGAAGGTTCTGGGCGAAAATTAGCCTATAAAGCCTTCTTAACTTTTGTGGCTGTCGATCAAATGGGAAATCCTATTAACGTTCCCAAACTAGAACCCAAAACAGAAAAAGAAATTATGCTTTTTGATGGTGCTTTGCGTCGTCGTCAGTTGCGTTTGGTGCTGGCTGAAAGAATGAAACCAGAAGATGCAACAGAATTAAAATCGCTTTTCTTTAAAATAAATCCTGAAGGAGAATAAACTTATAACTCATAAATTTATCTTAAAAAAATGATTTAAAAGCTATATAACTTAAAAAAATTATATACCTTTTTTTAGTATCAACTTTGAGCAACAGCAATCGCAGCAATACTGACTGTTTTTGCTCCACTTTCCAAAAGTAGATTTATACAGGCTTCCAAAGTAGCACCAGTAGTAACTACATCATCTACAATCAAAATATTTTTATCTTTTATTTCTTCTGAATTCGGTACTACAAAACCTGCTTTCATATTTTCATATCGCTCTTGTCTTGATTTTTTGGTTTGAGAAATCGTATTTGTTACTTTTTGTAATCCATTTTCTAACTGTGGAATTTTCCAAATCTCTGACAATCCTTCTCCAAAACAAGCACTTTGATTATATCCTCTTTTTCTAAGTTTTTTTGGGTGTAAAGGAACAGGAATAATGACATCAAAATTTTTATAAAAATCATTTTCTAAAAGCTCTTGTCCATACCAATTT
>PFKD01000257.1 GCA_002784125.1 Flexibacter sp. CG_4_10_14_3_um_filter_32_15 | reverse complement strand
AAATCCCAAACAGCACATAAATAATCCCAAACTAGACCAGATACGAAATTTTGGCGTTTTAAATGCTAAAACCTAAACGGACTATTGATGATTAGACACTTCAAAAATATACTTTTCTTTTTTTTATGCAAAATTTACCTTTTTAGTAGGGTAGAGTAGTATGATATTTTACCTGATTATTTCAATTTCCCTAAAGAAAGAGCCTTTGAAATAAATATTGGTTTTCCTTTTCAATATTATGAGCGATTTTGGATAAATGAAGGTTATCCAAATGAAGATTGGAATTTGGTTTATCTATTTTATAATTGTGTCTTATTTTGGATGCTTACTTTTCTGATTTATTTCTTTAAAGACAAGCCAAAGCTAAAATCAGACAGTAATGTAGAAGAAAATAATATTTTAGATAATTGATTATAATTCTTAATCAAAAAAATAACGCTACGAATTTCTTCATAGCGTTATTTTTATAAATATCTTTTTTTGCTATTTCTTGAACTCAAGTGATTAATGCACAACAAATAATTGGATTGCCATAAAGACGGCAGCACCAGCAATATATCCGATAAGTGAAAGCCAAGCAATTTTTTTGAGATACCACATAAAATTGATATGTTCCATTCCCATTGCAGCTACCCCAGCAGCCGAACCAATAATAAGCGTACTTCCACCTGTTCCTGCACAATAAGCAATAAACTCCCAAAATACGTGGTCTGGTGGATATACACTTAGGTCGTACATACCCATAGAAGCAGCTACCAAAGGTACATTATCCACAATCGCAGACATAAGACCTAAAAGAAGACCAATAACATACAACCCTCCTTCTCCTGTAAAAGTAGTATCTAAAAGTAGAGCCAGTTTGTTAAGTGTTCCCATAGATTGCAAACAACCTACTGCTAATAAGATTCCAAAGAAAAAGAGTACACTAGGTACATCTACACGCTCTAAAATAGCCACAACAGAAAGTTTTCCGTGTGCGCCGTCTTCTGCTTTTTTACGATTATGCAAAATTTCGGTAGTAAGCCATATAACTCCTAAACTAAATGACATTCCCATAAAAGGAGGTAAATGCGTTATTGTTTTGAAAACTGGAACAAACAAAAGACCTGCAAGACCAATTCCAAATACTAAGTTTCTGTCGCTTTCTCTTACGTTTATTGGTGCATGTCCACCGTGTCCAACTGCGTCTAAAGTTCCTTTTTTAGGTACTTTTAAATCTCCTTTAAGCATGAAAGTAATAACGGTAAGAGGAGCAAGCAAACAAATAATACTAGGTAAAATAAGTGTTTTGATAATATTTACTGTCGTAACCTGTCCACCAATCCAAAGCATCGTAGTCGTAACATCTCCAATAGGCGACCAAGCACCACCAGCATTGGCAGCAATTACTACCATACTTACATATATCAAACGGTCGTTTTTGTCTGTTACAAGTTTACGAAGCATCGAAACCATTACAATCGTTGTTGCAAGATTATCTAATGCTGCTGATAAAAAGAAAGTTACCAAACAGATAATCCAAATCAGTTTTCTTTTATCTTGTGTTGTTATTCGTTTTGTGATTACCTCAAAACCTTGATGGGCATCAATTACTTCAACAATAGTCATTGCACAAAGCAAAAAGAAGAGAATTTGAGAGGTTTCGGCAAGGTGCATAAGCAAGCCTTGTTCATGACCATGAACGATTTCATGAATCTTTTCTTCATTGTGAGGTAATATTCCCTCTGCGACAATATACACTGTCCAACAAAGAACAGCGATGAGAAGCGCAGGAGCAGCTTTATCAACTTTAATATTATGTTCGAGGGCAATAGCCATATAGCCCAACACAAAAATTATAATAATAACAATCTCGTAAGACATATTTTTAAAAATGGTTAAAAGAGAGGCAAAATAATAGGATAGATAAAGGAAGAATAGAACGTTTAGAATTTCTATGCTAAACAAAACTATCCTTATAATATATTTTTTTCTGATTTGAAAATAAAATTTAGTGTCTAGTATTTATTCAAAAATAGTTCTTTAACGAATTTATTTAAAACTAAAATTAACTCAAAATAATATTGATAAAATAATATTGAATATTAAAATAACTAGAAAATATCTAAAAAACAGATAGGCTTGAGCAAACCCAACTGCAAAGTTAAGTTTCTAAAGTTAGGAAACAAGAAAAAATATAAAAGAAAAGACAAAGTTAATTAGAATTTAAAGCAAGGTTTGATTATCTATAATAGATTTTAATCCTATTTCTATTTTTCCTTCTGAAATCTAACTTTATTCGGTTATCTCCAAACCGTTACAACTACTTTTCTATCTTTCTGTACTCCACTTCCTCTGGCTACCTCATCATTACGAGCGAAGAATTCCCCATGCGACTTGTGTAGAATTTTTTCATACTTGATTCCAAACATCTGCAAGGCATAACTCACATGACTTATTCTGTTCTTAGAAAGCTCCAAATTTACCTGTTCAGAACCTTTGGCATCTGTATAACCTTCTACCAAAGCGGCTTTCCAACGTCTTGCACCAATAAACTCTCTCAAACGAACTTCTTCTTCTTCCTTTAATTGACTTTGATTAGCATCAAAATAAAGTGTAATTTGAGATTTTTTATCTGGCTGATGATGTTGTAAATTTATTCCTTCCTTTCCTTTAGGAACTCCATAAAATACTCTAAAAGTACGCACTTGTCCTTTTTTTAATGGTTCTAAATTCCATCTTAAAAGAACTGCACTATCATCTGTATATTTTCCTATTTTTTGTTGTTCAAGATTCAAAACATTGGTTAGATATGCCCATTGCCCTATATATGCCATATCTGGACTAACTGCATTTTTGTGTTTAGTTACTAATTGAGCTTGCAAATCACCATTGTAGAAAGCAAAATGTAAAGGCATTTTTGCACCTTCAAATTTTCTATTCATTCCTATATGTGACCCATCAGCCGAAAGTTTACAAATATCATCTGCATTAATCATAGGGTCTAATAAAAGAGTAAATTCTACATCTCTTGGTGCGTCGGATTGGTTTTCTATTTCGTACTCTATTTTATAATAACTTCCTTTAGAGGTATTTTCTAAGTCTTCCAAATCTGCACCAACAGGCTCTAAAGTCTGTGTAATCAATAAGTTATCATACGTATAAATTACTTTTGAAGTAAAAACTATATCTGAATTTTCTTGCACTTCTGAAATCAAAACCCCTTTCAGAGGTCTGGTTTGAGATAATTCGGAATTATTAGAAGCATATTTTCCACTTGATTGCAACACAAAATGAGAAGTAGAAAAAGAATACGGATAACCAAACAAAATACTTTTATCGCCATAACCTATCGTAAAGCGTCCATCAATGAGTTGGTCATCTAATGGATTATAAAAAGGTGCTAAAATACTTTTAGGCAAATAATCAGAAGACAGATAATTACTTTTATTTTCTTTGTAATCATTTGCATAAGACACGCCTTTCCAGTTTTCATATAAACTCAAAAAAGAACTTTCAACTATCTGATTTATTGGAGAGAAGAACGATGAAAAAATAAAGAACAAACAAATACAAGCAAATGCTAAAACAGTTTTACTTTGTCCTTTTGTATATCTTGCAGATATTTTTTTATTGTATGGGCTAATTAGTCGTAATTTTATATTCATTTTTGGTAATCGTATTTTATAAGGGTAGGATATTTTTATAGCTAATAATTATTTGAAGATAAGCAAAAAACGTTCTTTTTTCAGTCTTTTTTTAGATTTATATTTTTTCTTGTGTCATCTATATATTGTGTGAATGGGATATTTACTTTTACAAAAATGTTTAAAAAAAGTGTCTTTACAAAACAACAAGGTTAGTTTTACAAATAATAAACGCATAATAAAATTTGTACTCCCAAATCATGCCTTTGGTTATCAAGCACTTCACTTTCTTAATCTTTGAAAAATGATAATTCTATCTGTTCTACTTTTTTTGGGAATTATCTTAATTCATTATCTTCTAAATAAAAATGAAGTTCTATCAAAAGTATATCTCCCTGCTTTGCTTTTCAAACTTTTTTGTGGTATTTTATTATTCCAACTCCATTTGAGCTTTATGATTCTTCCTGACCTTATTTTTTATAAACAGGATATAATTCGACTTAGTGATTATTTTTGGACTGATACGTATGGTTATCTAATTTTTTTACTGACAGGAAAATTAAATCCTTCTTGGCATTATGTTTTTGCAACAGAAGGCGAACGAGCTTTTTTCTTTGTGCGTTATTTGAGTTTGATGAACCTTTTGGCTGCCAAGAATATGTATCTGACAAGCCTTTACAGCTCTCTCATGGCTTTTTTCGGACTTTGGGCGTGTGCAAATCGTTTGGCAAGTTGGTTTATTTCTGAAACTACTTCTATTCAAAAAACTCAAAAAATAAAAATTGCTCTTTCTATTGGTTTTTTCTTTACTCCTTCGGTTGCTTTTTGGGCATCTTCAATGATGAAAGAAAGTTTTTTATGGCTCATTATGGGATTTTTGACTGCTTTCTTTTTAGATAGTTTGAGTGTAATGGTTCGTTGGTGGGGACACCAACAACGGCAAAAGAAGTATAGAATCGTCGATGAGGACACCGACAATGGCGAGATTAAAACAGAAAGAATTATTTTTATAGGAATTGTTATAAAAATAATTTTAATTTTGATTTTAATAGTTGCTTTATTTTTACTCAAATACTATTACTTTGCGTTGCTTGTTCCTTTGCTTTTTGCTTTTGGAATAAGTTTTTTTGCTCAAAATTATTTTAATAAGTCTATTCGTTTTCAATTCGCTATTTTTCTAGGAAGTTTTGTTTTCATTGTTGGTCTAGCTTCCAATCTTCATCCAAATTTATGGTTTTCTCGTCTTTCGGAAGCTATTTTTATTAATCAACAAAACATTTTAGCTACTTCTGACTTTGATAGTCAAATAAGTTTTGTTTATGATTATAATTTTGAGCCTATTTATCATAATTATCAAGACGGGGAATACAAACATTTCCCTACTCTTTTTCAGTTAGTTGAGCAAAGTCCGAAGGCACTTTTGGCAGGTCTTTTTTTTCCTTTAGAGATAGATTTTTCTACTCTCGGAACGTCTGCATTTAATTTTTATAGATTAGCTTCTGTTATCGAAAACTGGATTATTTTATTTTTCTTTATTCATACTATTTCTATCAAAAAGTTATTCTATCAAATTCGTTCTATTTTTTACAATTCAACTCCTCAAAAAACGGATTCTTTAGTCATTTTATGGCTTGTCGGAATTATTTTTTGTGCAGGAATGGCTACACTTTTGGCTTTATCTGCACCCAATTTGGGTACACTTGTTCGATACAAAATAGGTTTTCTTCCTTTTTTTATTTTTGGAATTATTGTGCGTTTAGATTAATTTTTTATTAATTTGCTTGAATATAGTGATTAGCGATTAATTGCTATGTAATAGTATTTAAAAAATCACTCAAACAGTAAACACTACCATTTTTTTATGTCCACGGCTTCAAAAAAACCTACTCCTACCCTCTTTCAGTCGCTTATTCCGATACTTTCTTTGATCGTTTTGTTGGTCTTTAATGTTCTTATTTTTGGCGATAATGCTACTTCTGGTGCAAATCAAGTGGCTTTACTTTTGGCTGGGGCAATAGCTGGTCTAGTGGCTTGGTATCTCAAATTGAGCTGGACACAAGTCATGGACGGTGTTTTGGATAGTATAAATTCGGCAATGTCTGCTGTTTTGATTTTACTGATGATTGGCGCATTGGCTGGTACGTGGATGCTTAGTGGAATTGTTCCTGCACTTATTTATTACGGTTTGCAAGTCTTGACACCTACTTTTTTCTTGGTGGCTTCTTGTATTGTTTGTGCTTTGGTTTCTCTCGGAACAGGAAGTTCTTGGTCAACTATCGCTACTGTCGGAATTGCTCTTCTAGGCATTGGTGCAGCTCTTGGATTTGAGGAAGGTTTGGTAGCAGGTGCAATTATTTCGGGTGCTTATTTTGGAGATAAAATGTCGCCTTTATCAGATACAACAAATCTAGCTCCTGCCATGGCTGGAACAGACCTTTTTACACATATTCGTTATATGCTCTATACGACTGTTCCCTCTTTTACGATTACTTTGATTTTATTTTTGATAATTGGATTGAATAGCGATAATACGGCTTCTGCAAGTAATGTAAATGAAATTATGAATGCTATTGAATCAACATTTTCTATTAGTCCGTTTCTTTTTGTTGTTCCTATTGCTGTTATTGCATTGATTGTGAGTAAAGTTCCTGCCTTGCCTTCACTTTTGATTGGAAGTGTTTTGGGAGGTATTTTTGCCATTATTTTTCAACCTGATATTGTGACTCAAGTAACCAATGCAGCTTCTACTTTGGAGGGTTTAAGCAAAGAACCCGAATCTGTTTATAGAAATATGCGTATGTTTGCTTTAGAAAATTTTGCAGGTTATACGGCTGTTATGATGGCGATGTTTGGCGATGTGAGCCTTATTACGGATAGCGAAACCGTAAACAAACTTTTGTCTAGTAGTGGAATGAGTGGAATGTTAGGAACAATTTGGCTTATTCTCTGTGCTATGATTTTTGGTGGTGTAATGGATGCTGCTGGAATGCTTGCACGTATTAGTAATGCTGTGATTTCACTTGCTCATTCTACTGGTTCGATGATTGCAGCGACGGTCGGTACTTGTATTGTATTCAACTTAACAGCTTCTGACCAATATCTTGCCGTAGTAGTACCAGGGAAAATGTATGCAAACGCTTTTCGTAAAAAAGGACTTGCACCCGAAAATTTGAGCCGAACGCTTGAAGACTCAGGAACGGTTACCTCTGTTTTGATTCCTTGGAATACCTGTGGAGCAACTCAAGCAGGAGTTCTGAAAGTGGCTACTTTAGATTATGCACCTTACTGTTTCTTTAATATTATCAGTCCCTTTATGAGTATTATTTTTGGTTATGTAGGAATACGTATCAAAAAAGTAAATCCAAAAACAGGAGAGCGAATTAATTAAATAAAATAGTTTAAAAAATCATCTTCAAATTTTCATATAAGCTATCAAAACTATTATCTTTGACAATACGTTTTTGAGTTTCAATATAGAATTATCATATTTTTTGACTTTCTTTGTTGAAACAAACTCAAAATTCTATATCTTTCAGTTAGTTTTTATAAGTCTGTTAGCAACGTACTATCCATAAAAATCAATCTATCAATTTAATTATGAATTAGCCCTTTCAAATCATCTGTTAGACAAATAGTATTTTTGTAATTCCATTTCTCTTGCATTTTGATTCAAAGGTATATTCAATACTCTACAAATGCTTCAATAAACTAGCATTTGCTCTTAGTAATGTTATGAACGAATACATATTTTTTGGGCTTTTTACCGTTTTCATTGTGCTTATTCTTTTAGTTGATTTGGGTGTTTTTTCTAAGAAAAATCATATCATATCATTCAAAGAAGCTGCTATTTGGAGTGTCTTTTGGATATGCTTGGCACTTGGTTTTTGGATATTTTTGGATTTTTATGGTGATTTAGTTCACGGTGTCCAAACGTATGAAGAGATTGAAGAAATGGTAAACAAATATGTTCCTTTTGAAGATAGAGATGAAATTATGGTAGAGGGAAATTATCAACTCACTCTTCAAAATTATAAGGATAAGATGTCTTTGGATTTCATGACAGGTTATTTATTAGAATATTCTCTTTCAGTAGATAATATATTTGTTATTATTTTGATTTTTAGTTCGTTTGGTGTTGCTGAAAAATATTACAAGAAAGTACTTTTTTGGGGTATTTTGGGAGCTATTGTAATGCGTTTTATCTTTATTTTCCTTGGTGCTACGATTATCGAGCACGCCCACTGGGTTTTATATATCTTTGGCGCTTTCTTGATTTTTACTGGAGGGAAGATGTTTTATGAATTTATAAAAGGCGAGGAAGAAGAAAAAATTGATAAAGACGATAGTATTATAGTAAAATGGGCTTCTAAAGTATTCAATGTTTACCCTCGTTATGTGGGTTCACATTTTTTTATTCCATTACCTACTTATGAAGAAGGAGTTTTTAGCAAAAAACAAGCTAATAAAAAAGCAAAAAAACGCATTACTTGGGCAGTTACTCCACTTTTTATTGTTGTTTTGGTTATCGAATTTACAGATTTGATATTTGCTGTTGATTCTATTCCTGCCATTTTTGCTGTTACACAAGACCCTTATGTGGTCTTTTTCTCTAATATTTTTGCCATCTTGGGTCTGCGTTCGATGTTCTTTTTCTTATCGAATATTATGCACCTTTTCCATTATCTCAAATTGGGTTTGGCATTCCTTCTGACTTATATCGGTCTCAAAATGCTTGCAGGAACTTGGCTCAAAACATTTGGCTTTACCAATCAACATTCAATTTTTATCATCTTAGGCATACTTGCCATTAGCATCTTGGCTTCTATCATATTTCCTCAAAAACCAAAAGCCATTATTAAAAAAGAAGATAAAGGAAACATCAGAAATGTTGGGTAGATAACATAGGGATAAGAATTAAATAATAAACTACTATTTTTTAATTCAATGATCCATAGCCATTGAAATAGAAAAAATTCAAGACCTTATTAGACCTTATTACTGTACCCCTACTATTTTTTAAAACCTCGTTGGCGGCTGCACTTGAGCCTCAACGAAGGTTGGTTTTGCTCTATTTTTCAACCCTCAACGAGGTTTCACTGTCGTTGAGATTAAAAAATAAAAATAGTAGGGTACAAGTAAGACCTTATTAGACTTTCTTAACTTAATTGCCTAAATAAAATCCCTAATTCTATTATTAATAATAGAGTTAGGGATTTTTCTCAGTTGAATTATTGAAATAAAAAATTCAATTTTAAGCTGATTTCAATTCTAAAACTGTGATTTCTGGTAAAATTCCGATTCTCCCTGGATAACCAATATACCCAAAGCCACGATTGACATACAAATATTGATTTTCATACTTGTACAAATCTGCCCATTGTTCGTACATATACTTGACAGGACTCCACTTGAAAACTTCTGTATCGATGCCAAACTGCATTCCGTGTGTATGTCCTGCTAAAGTCAAATCAATATCTTTAAAGGAACGTTTTTGAATATTCTGTTTCTCAAAATGCTCTTTATAAAGATGTGCCTTCGAGCCATTTACTTGTGCATCCCAATGGCTAGGGTCATGAGAAAGTAAAATTTTGACAGGAGCTTCTTCGCTTCCTTTATAGGCTTTTTCCAAATCTCCATGACGAGCAAAATTTCCTTTTGCCCCCCAGTTTTCTATTCCAATAAGGGCAATTTTTTCGTTATTGGTTTCTAAAAAATGATGCTCATTCCTAAGTAATTTCCAACCCATTCTGCCATGCGTTTGCACTAAGTCTTCCAAATTTTTGCGTTTTGCTGCTGGAGAATCCCATTTTACATAATCGCCATAATCGTGATTTCCTAGTGTAGAATAAACGCCCATTGGAGCTTTTAGCTTGCTAAAAATATCTTGATAATCTTTCATTTCCTTAGCCATATTATTTACTAGGTCGCCAGTAAACAAAATTACATCAGGTTTTTGTTTCATAATCAAATCAATTCCTCCCTCAACAGCTTTTTTATTAAAAAAACTTCCTGAATGAACATCCGAAATCTGAACCATTTTTATTCCATCAAAAGCCTTTGGTAGATTTGGCAAAACAATAGTCTTTTTTCTGACTGTATAATCATGCGCTCCCGAAACAATTCCCCAACTCATCGTAACCAAAGGCGTTGCCATTGCCACTACACCAGCTTTCATCAAAAATTCTGAACGAGGAATTTTATTTGCACTTTCGCTTATTTCTTCCATATTTTGAGCTGTCGTTCCTACTACATCAGAGATAGCTGAAGGATTTATTTTGTAATAGAGCCACGTAAAAAGACGAATTACATCATCGATAATCAAAAATAAAGCGCCAAAAATTTTGGAAATATAGAGCATAAATGCCCAAGTGAGTAAAAACTGTCTGAATGTATAAGGAATCTGATCAGCAGGAAAAAAATTATAGACAACAATTCCTCCAAGTGTCAAGAAATTTATTCCCCAATAAATAAAATGAATCGTTCTGCGAGTAGTTTCGCTTGAGGAAATTGTAAGCGTTTTGACGAGTTGAAAAATATAAACATCTAATAGAAGAAGTATAACAACAAAGACCAATGAAAATAATTGTCGGTTCATAAGAAGTAAATAGTGAAAGGTAAAACTTTAAAAAGATTGTTTATGACCTCTATTTTGAAGTAAAAACATAAATCTTTGAATTATTTCGACGAGTAAATTGAAAAAGGCGATTGATAAACTCCTTTTGGTAAACGAATTGAACTTTGTTTGGTTAGTTTTAAAACTCTATTTGATAAAAATTAAACACTATTTAACTTCATTGTAAATTTTATTTATTTAATGATAATTTATAAAATACACCAATCTGGTTAATTTCATTAATTTACCTTGATTTTATTTGAACTTTTAGGAAAATCAATATCTATCTAGTATTTTTAGGTTGTTTTAAAACAAATAGTAATTATGAAACTTTAAAAGAATAGGTTCTGATACTGATTTACTTAAATAAACATCTCCCAAATAGTATAATTTATTAGTTTTAATATAAATTTTTGATGAAACAACGCTCTACCTTTTTATTATCTCTTCAAAAATTCACTCGTTACTTAGGCAGAGAGTGGCTTTCTAGCATTATTTTTCAACGTATATTTTTAGTTATTTTTGCTATTAGCATTTATGCCAATACCTTTACTCATGAGTATGCCTCAGAAGGTTCTCGTTTGCTTTCTCAAAGTGATATTGCTCACAAAGGTTTGGGTGTAGATGGAATCATGAATATTTTCAAACAGGATGGTTATGCAGAAGTAAATGATAGAAAAGCCAAGTTTATTCCAGCCAATGAGCATTATCAACCCGTTACACTCCTTACTTTTGCAATAGAATATGCTCTTTTTGGAGAAAGCCCACATGTAAGCCATATTATCAATGTGCTTTTATATGCACTTACAGGTATGCTATTGTTATCTGTTTTGAATCGGATTTTTTCTGGTTATTTGGAAGATCGCCCCCGTAAAATTCTAGCTTTTGTAGCAACTCTCATTTTTATTGCTCACCCTGTTCATACCGAAATTGTAGCTAGTGTAAAAGGACGAAATGAGCTTCTTTCATTTTTATGGCTGCTTTTGATGACTTATTTATTGCTTCGTGCAGCTTTTGCTAGAGGTGCAATTCGTTTTGTGTATCTTCCGTTGGTGGCAGTATCATTTTTCTTGGCTCTTCTGACAGAAGAAACGGCAATTTCGTTTATGTTTATCTTGCCTTTAATTCTCTATTATTTTATTCCACTTCGTAAATTAGATATTATTGTTTTAGCAATTCCTATTTTATTTACAGCGTTTGCCTATTGGCAATTACGAGAATTTTTCATAAAAAACGTAGAACAAGTACATTTGATGCACAGTATTCTGAATAATCCATTTGTTTATGCTGATTTATCTCAAAAAATAAGTACTCTTATCTTTGCTTTTGCAAAATATATTGAACTTCTGATTGCTCCTATTAATCTTTCGCATGATTATTCTTTTAATCAAATTCCACTTAAAGAATGGACAGATGTACGTGTAGTCATGACATTTTTAGGAATTATTGGTGCAGGAATTATTTCAGTAGCTCATATCAAGAAAAAAGGAATTTATACCTTTGCTTATTTCTACTTTATTGGTTATTTATTATTCATTTATATAACTGAATTTTTAATTAATCCTGATGAGTTTGTTTTTCTTGCCCCTGGTACAATTATTTCAGAACGATTACTTTATTTACCTTCTTTAGCGTTTTGTATTGCTACTGCTTTTGGTTTGTATGATTTGTTTGGTTGGTTGGTAGCCAATAAAAGAAAAGCTGCAAAATGGGTTTATACTTATACTTTTTTAGGAACGTCGCTTGTTTTGGTGCTTTATAGTGTCAAAACAGTAGTAAGAAATGAATCTTGGAAAAACGATATGACACTTATGAAGGCTGACATAAATAACTCTCCTAGTAGCGTTCGTCTTCGTTATATGCTGGGTAGAAGTTATATTATTGAAGCTGATAGTACTGTTTCATTTAGGCAAAAAGCAAGATATTTGGAAAAAGCTGCTGATCAACTTCGTAAAGCTGTTACGATACATCCAAGTTATGCTGATGCAATAGCACTTTTAGGAACAGTTTATACAGACTTAGGACAAGAAGACAAAGCAGGAAGATATTACAAAAGAGCAATTCAAATCAATCCAAAATCTATTGTAACACAAGAAGAATATGGAAAAATGTGTTTGACGAATGGAGATTATCATCAAGCTGTAGCGTGTTTTAAGCAATGGGGAATTTTGGAAATGAACCCAACAGCATTTTTATATTTGGGAAAAACATATGAATTTTTAGAAGAACTTGATTCAGCAACAGCAGCTTATGGACTTGTGGTTTCTTTTAAAGATGCTAATCACAATGAAGTCGTAGGAGATGCCTACTACAGAATGGGAAATATTTTTGTGAATGAAGGGTTGAATGATTCGACGAAAAACAAAACAAAAGATGCTGTTGATTTGTACATGAAAGCCGTCAGCAAAAACAAAAGAAATTTGGATGCTTATCTAAAACTAAGTCAACTCTATGAGGCGCAAGGAAAAGTAACAAAGGCTATTTATACGCTTGAAGGTGCAATAATTTATTTTTCAAAATCAGAGGAATTATACAGAACGATTGCTAGACTCTATGGCATAGAAAAAGATAAAGAAAAACAACAGTTTTATATAGAACAAGCCGATTCTGTTTCAGATCTCAATGGAGAGTAAAACAAAATTTGATAAATCGAACTACCACTTTGACTACGTAGCAATTTGATTTATCAAATCTTGATTAGCTTTATTTATGCTTTAAAGCCTACCCTTCCGTGTACAAAAAAATCATATCCACCTTCTTGAGGTTTTACTTCAATGATATTTGCAAGTGTCATGTTTACCAAAATAGTTGAGGCTTCGTCTTGCGAAATATTTACTAACTTGGCGTATTGCTCCAAATTAATGCGTTTGTGTGAACCCAAATACTGCAAAAGTGTTCTTTCATGTTGTCCATACTGCAACAAAACGTCTTTTTCATTGGCTCGTGCTTTCATAATTCTACGCATTTCTTTGCTGGCTTGTGCGCTTTTATCTGCAATTCTGACATACGCCTTTCCTACTCGTGTATTTTTTTTGTATAATAAATAAACAGGACGTTGTGGGTGTGGTTCAAAATCAAAAACTACTACTTCACAGCCATTTGTATAAGGAATTGGCACTCTATATATTTTATACGTAACGGCAGGCTTACAAAAATCTTCCATTGCTTTTTCCATCATATAAATAGCTTCATCAGGGTATTTCAAACCTGGTATTTGCCCATCATCTGACACACCAATACACAATTTTCCTCCAGCAGTATTTACAAAAGCAACTACTTCACGCAATATTTTTTGAGGATAATATACTTTTCGTTTAAATTCTATATGCAATCCTTCTCCTTCTGCAATCAATTTTTTGAGGTCTTTATATCTCATAACAAGTAGTATTTTAGTGTGGATAAAAGAATAATACAAATAAAATTTATACATTATCTTCAGTTATAAAGCCTTACAACTAAATTTTATTTATCGAATCGTTTTTTGATTGTATTACTCACTAAAAAATAAAAGGGGAAAAGAACAAACAAAGTTCCTTTTTGATGCTATTAATCTCATCAAAAAAATCACTCATCACTAATTATTTATTTATTCGTCTTCATCACAGATATAAATTCCAGATAAATGACGACCATAATTATCATAATCCAATCCATAACCAATCACAAAATGATTAGGAATAGAAAAGGCTACATATTTTGGAGAAATATTAAATTTGAGTGCGCTAGGCTTGAAAAGACAAGTCGCTATTTCTATACTAGCAGGTTTGTGAGAATCCAGCTCTTTCAAAAGTTTGTCCATAGTAGTTCCTGTATCGACAATATCTTCGACAACAATCAAATGACGGTCTTTCAGATTTTCATTCAATCCTTGAATTCCTAATAAGTCTTTGGCTTGATTAGAAGATTTGTCTTTTATGTATGAAGAATATTTTAAAAACGAAACTTGGCAAACTGTGTCCATCGAACGAACTAAATCGGCTGCAAAAATAAAAGAACCATTCAGAATACACAACAAAAGAGGTTTTTTGTCTGCATAATCAGTCGCAATTTGTTTTCCTAATTCTTGTACACGTTGGCGCATTTGCTGCTCCGACAAATAGGGTACAAAATATTTGTCTTGAATAAGTAAGCGAGTCGAAGATTCCATATCATATAAAACTACAAATTTTGTACATTGTTTGGAAATAAAACTAGATAGTTTTTATTTTTTTTACTGTACCCTACTATTTTTTTGTAGGGTAGGATAGTTAAGGATTGATAAGATTTAAAATACAGATTAATACAAAATACTATTTGAATAAGTCAA
>PFKD01000382.1 GCA_002784125.1 Flexibacter sp. CG_4_10_14_3_um_filter_32_15 | reverse complement strand
CACATAAATAATCCCAAACTAGACCAGATACGAAATTTTGGCGTTTTAAATGCTAAAACCTAAACGGACTATTGATGGTATTATCGCTCTAGGAACAGGTTTTTTGGGCATGACTACCTCATTTGATGCCACAACAAATCCAATGCAGGACAACAACCATAGATATGTCGCTGCTATTTGGGCTTCTACGTCTTTAGCTTTTTTCTATGTTGCGTGGTATCCTTCAGAAATTGCTCTATTTCGGTTTTTGATGATTGCACTTTTTATTGGTGGAATAGTTAGAGCAATAGCATTAATTAATTACCGTCCAACTCCTGTTATCATTTTTGGTATTTTGTTAGAATTAATACCTAATACGCTAATGCTTTGGATGCATACCAAACTAATTAATGAAGGAAGTCTTTAATTTAATTCAAATTATCATCACAACTATTTTAAAATGAAAAACTCAAAACAAACCGTTTTAATAACAGGAGGAGGTTCAGGAATTGGACTTGCGATAGCCAAAAAATTTTTAGAAAATGACAATACGGTCATCATCACAGGACGTAATTTATCAAAACTAGAAGAGGTAAAAACAGATTTACCACAAATTAATATTTTTCAAAGTGATGTAACCAAGGACGAAGACGTAAAATCATTAGTCAATCAACTAGAAAAAGAGTTTGGAGGAATAGATGTTTTGGTAAATAATGCAGGAATTATGAACCTTTTAGATACAGGAAATGAAAGTAATGATTTGAAAAAACAATTTGATGAAATTGAAATCAATTATAATTCTCCAATTCGTATGTTGCATTATTTTTTACCTCAACTAAAAAAGAGTAAAAATGCTGTTTTGGTTAATGTTTCTTCTGGTTTGGCTTATGTTCCTTTTGCTCAATCTCCTGTTTATTCGGGTACAAAAGTAGCCGTTCATTTTTGGACACAAGCTATCCGACCACAACTAAAACCACATAATATAAAAGTAATTGAGCTTTTGCCTCCTGTTGTGGATACGCATTTAGCCGAAGAAGCCGACCTAACTGATGATAGTCTTAAACCAATGCCTACTGAAAAATTAGCTGCTATTTTTTGGAAAAAATATTCAGAAGGAAAAGAAGAAATTACCCCTGGAATTTCAAAATATCTCAAATTAGGTAGCAGATTAGCACCCAAACTTGCTTTCAATCAATTAAATAAAGAACCCATTCCTAAAAAATAAATCAGACAATTATGAAAAAAATACTACCTGAAATCGCCGTTTTGACCATTTGTGGTGCTTTAGGCATTTTACTAGCTATGGGCTTAGGATTTGGAATATTTTGGAAAACGCTTGAGCCGATTGCATTTATGAATGTTTTTGCAGCCGAGTTTCCTTACTTTATTCTGCCTACTGTCTTGATGCTTCAGCCTGCCTTAATTTCGTCTATTGCCTTGTTTATCAGATTCAAAAATGAGAAAGAAATACGAAAAACTTGGCTCTATGTAATGAGTGGAATGATTGCAGCTTTTGTAATTACAAGTGCCTATCATCTACCTGTCAATTTAGGTTTTATTCAATTAAAATATACGGCAGAAGAAATTACTACACTACTAAATATTTGGCTTTTACTACATTGGGTGCGATTTGCTGCTGTATTTGTGGCTGCTGTATTTGCTCTAAAGGGTTTTAGACAAATTAATCAAGTAGTTTAAACAATTAAATTATGAAATCATGAAGAATACAATTTCAATTATTGCAATCCTTTCTATTGGAGCTTTTGCAGGAAATATGATAAATATCGGTTTGAGCCACGCTATGTATTGGCAGTCGCTTGAGCCACTAGACTTTATGAAGTTTTTTAAAATTGATTTTCCATTATTATTACAACCTACAGCGGCCACACTTTTACCTGCTTTTTAAGGAATATTAAAATCATCTTGAGGAGGAAAAATAGTATACGGACTTCTTGCAGTCCGAGTGTCTTTGTATTGCTGCCAATCAAAAGTTTTCAAAAAATAGGCTGCTGCTTTTGCACCACGAACAAAAAGGTCTAATTTGTCTTCATCAGAAAGTGTAAAATCTATCCAATTATGATTTCCAACATCTATCCACGTAATAAGCTGACGATAATCTGGATTTCGAAGAATAAAATTAAAATCTGCAATCTGTCGCATGGATTCTACAATCGATTGTGTAAAAATAAATGGATTTGTAATTTGGTTCGGTTGATGCCTTTCTGTTCCTAGTTTTACACCAAAAGAAGGTAGCCTTGGAATATGATTTTTGTGAAAAACATCGGCAGGGAAGTTTGAAATAATTCCTCCATCTACAAAAAAAACTTCTTTTGGAATATCTCCTCTATAAGCGACAGTCTTTTTCCAGTTGGCTTGTGCTTTTTTTCCTCTAGGAATATCTGCAACTTTATAAGGCGTAAAAAAAAATGGAATTGACATAGAAGCACGGACAAAATTAGTGGGGTTAATTAAATGACTATTTTTCCAGTACAGATGACGCATAGCAGGAAAAATAACCTTTGATTCAGTTGTAATATCGGTAGCAATGATAGAAATATTTGCTTTCAGTCCTTCAATGGTATGATTTACGCCTTGACGAATACGCAAAGACTTAGGCAAATCTGTAACAGCTTTTTCCAAATGAGCAGATGTATAAATGCCTTCTTTTCCTAATGCTTCTGTAAACCAATAATAAAAATGTATCCCAGGATTAAGTCCCCACTCTTCCCAAAGTTTGCTAAATGCTTTTACACCTCTCCAAATGAGTTTACTCCAATGAATTTCACCATTATTTTCAGCAATAGCAATGGCAAATTCTCGTGCATTTTCATCGCCATCAATAAAATCTATAAAATTTTTGTTGGCAATCAATTCTATCATTTTGTCCGTTTTAGGTTTAGTTCGGTTGCCAAGAGAAGCCATATAAATCGTATTTATTGCTCCTACTGAAGTTCCTGCATAACCCAAAAAACGAATCCCCATTTGCTCCATAACATGTACATAACCAATCAGCGCAATTCCCAAAACACCACCTCCTTCTTGTACCAAATCTACATATTGATTTCCTTCATCATCCAAAACATCAGAAAAAATTTTGTGATGAACACCTTTTTTTTTGAGTTGTTTTATCAGATTGGTTACAATAGCGTGCTGGGTAAAATCTTCAGGAGTCATTTTTTTATTTGTTCAAGGAAATACACAAAATAGCATCTCAAAAACTGAATTACTATTTTAATTTGAAAGTGAAATGATGCTAAATTTACGAATAAAGTTTGATTTTGTTTCAAGAGGTCAAATAGAACCAATCCAAAGCAACAAAACTTTAGGGTAAACGCACGAAAAAAAAATTGTACTCGTTTAAAGCAAATCAAGCTAGTTTTTAACTTTGTAAATTGAATTTACTCTGA
>PFKD01000121.1 GCA_002784125.1 Flexibacter sp. CG_4_10_14_3_um_filter_32_15 | reverse complement strand
AATTCAGTGTAGTTTTTTAATTGAACAAGGTTTTAACCCTGTTTTTATTTTCTTTTGTGCGACAATTTGTTATGCACCCGTTGTTGTATTTCTAATATAAGTCAGTAGAATATTTGTATCAAGAATATAATTTTTCACTTCATATAGTTTTATATGTTGAATTAGTCTAGCATTTCTAAAAGCTCATCTAATGACTCTGTAATTTGAATGGCATTAGCTTGTTCAAAAAAACTCTTCTTAGAAATAGGCTTATAGTTTTGCTCTTTGATTAAATCTTCAACACTAATTTCTGTTTTCATAGGTCGTACTGCTTTATCCCATAAACGTTGTTGATTTATTTGGGCTTCTAATTGAGCTAGTAATCGTTCATTTTGCAATAGAACAATTTGCTGAATAAGATTATATTTTCGTTCTTGTATCATAAATTTTTGTTTTTTATCTAGGAAACGAATTAGATAAGATTTAGGTTATAATTTTACTGTGTCAGTATTGCTACCAACAACAGTAATAATGATTTCCTCTGCCGTTGTCGGTGTCCCCACCAACGACAATTTTACCATTTACAAAGGCAAATTTCCATGCTTTTTTCTAGGCAAAGAATCTACTTTATTCTCTAGCATTTTGAAGGCACGAAGTAATTTTTGACGTGTCTGTTCTGGTAAAATAACTTCATCAATATAACCTCTATGCGCTGCACGATATGGATTAGCAAATTTTCGGTTGTATTCGTCTTCTTTTTCTTTTAACTTTTCAGCAGGATTTTCAGCAGCCTTTATTTCATTTTTGAAGATAATTTCGGCTGCCCCTTTTGCTCCCATAACGGCAATTTCTGCATTTGGATAAGCAAAATTCATATCTGCACCAATGTGCTTTGAGTTCATGACATCATACGCACCTCCGTAAGCCTTACGAGTAATGACGGTAATACGTGGAACTGTCGCCTCACTAAAAGCATACAAAAGTTTTGCACCGTCTGTAATTACGCCATTCCATTCTTGGTCTGTCCCCGGTAAAAACCCCGGTACATCCACTAAAACAAGCAACGGAATATTAAAGGCATCACAAAAACGAACAAAACGAGCTGCTTTTTTACTAGCATCAATAGTCAAACAACCTGCTAAATTGGAAGGTTGATTTCCTACAATTCCGATACTACGTCCACCAATTCTACCAAAACCAACTAAGATATTTTCAGCATAATTTTTATGAACTTCTAAAAAGCTATTTTCATCGATTGTTCCTTCGATGATTTCACGCATATCATACGGCTTGTTGGCATCTTCTGGAACAATAGTATTTAAAGCTGGACGGAGTTCGTCGTCTTTTGCTTCGTAAGGATAAACTGGCGCAATTTCTTCGCAGTTTTGAGGAATATAAGAGATAAGTTTTTTCAAATCTTCGATACATTGAACCTCATTTGCACACGAAAAATGAGCTACGCCACTTTTTGTACTGTGTGTACTTGCGCCTCCTAATTCTTCTGCCGTAACTTCTTCATGCGTAACTGTTTTTACTACATTTGGACCTGTTACGAACATATACGACGTGTTTTCTACCATCATAATAAAATCTGTAATAGCAGGAGAATACACAGCACCCCCAGCACAAGGCCCCATAATAGCAGAAAGTTGAGGAATTACGCCTGATGCTCTTGTATTTCTATAAAAAATATCTGCATAACCAGCCAACGAAACAACCCCTTCTTGAATCCTTGCACCACCCGAATCATTAAGACCGATAATAGGCGCACCGTTTTTCATTGCCATGTCCATCAATTTACAGACTTTTTCGGCATGTACTTCTGAAAGCGAACCTCCAAAAACAGTAAAATCTTGTGAAAAAACATAAATCAAACGACCATTTACCGTTCCATACCCCGTAACGACACTATCACCCAAATAATGCTCTTTATCTAATCCAAAATCTTTAGTTCGGTGCATTACAAAACGTCCGATTTCTTCAAAAGAACCTTCATCTAAAAGTAATTCTATACGTTCTCTTGCTGTGAGTTTACCTCGTTTGTGTTGTGCATCTATGCGATTTTGTCCACCACCGAGCATTGCTTCTGCATTTTTTCGGTCTAAGACTTCGTTTGGAGTTTGTCCGTTGTATGGGTTTTGTTGGCTCATGGGTTTGGTTTGTGTTTTTATGGTTTGTGAGTTTTTTGTTATTATGATTTTTCTATTAGAAAATCTTTTGCTGAGCATTTTTTATTCTTTGTTCAGCTATTTTAAAATATTCTTGTTCAAGTTCATATCCTTCAAAATTACGATTTTCTAACATACATGCCACTCCTGTACTTCCACTACCCATAAAAGGATCTAAAACTGTTTGATTTTCAAAAGTGAGAAGGCGAATTAAGTGTTGCATTAACTTAATAGGTTTTACAGTTGGGTGCATATTAAAGGTATCTTTTTTACGCCTAACTTTAGGTTCTATATAATGTTGGTCGTGAAAATTTCCATAAGTACTTATCAAGAAATATTTGTCATAATCATCTTCTAACTCTTCAGAACGAATAACATTAGCAGGAACTCTACCTAAAGGATGTGGATTGTGTCCTACTTTATCTTTATCTTCATCAGGACTATAAGGAAGTCTAGTTTTTTCAAGATTCATGGCACCTGTTCTATACTTTTTTATATTTTGTGCAACTGTTAGCCCTTCTTCAATAGGTTTTTGAACTAAAATAATTGGCTCGTAAGCAGGTTTGAGATTATAACCAGCACCATCATATATTTTACCCAAATCGGAAGCAGGCTTTTTCTTTTTCTTGCCATTTACTTTATATGTTTCAGCTCCTTCTTTTACATATCCTATAACATAATTATACTGACCATATTCCTCACTTTCCACGCCAAGTTCTTTATCAATATCTAGACCCACATTACGAGTTTTGGGCATTCCATTTAGATAACACCACATTAAAACATCTTTAATTATGAATCCACTCTCTTCCAAATGTTTCATTACATGATGCATAACTCTTGGAAAAGAAAATACTAAACCGTATCCTCCTGGCTTCAATTTATCGAAAGAGTCTTTCCAAATTTTTTCGTCAGGTACTTTTCCTTTTTCACCTTTATCCCAATGATGATTTTGATAAGCTATACCATAAGGAGGATCAGTAATCAAGGCATCAATTGAGTTTCTTTCTTGATATTTTAAAGAATAGCAAGATTCTTCATATATGTTATAATTCAACTTATTTTCAGCCATTTCAGATTTGTGCAATTACTTTTACAGTTTTTTTTAATAATTAGCAAAGTTACAAAATAGTTAGCATAATTTTTACTATTTTTGAGAAATACTAGGGTAAACGCACGAAACTTTTTATACTGCTTTCAGTATGTTTAAACACACTTTAACTATCAGAGTAAATTCAATTTGCAAAGTTAAAAACTA
>PFKD01000114.1:303-3387 GCA_002784125.1 Flexibacter sp. CG_4_10_14_3_um_filter_32_15 | reverse complement strand
AGCTAAATCCACAGGATTTTGATTAAAAAATAGTAAAGTCAAACTAAGGTCTGTTTTTTTGTTGTAAAGCATATTAAAACCTAACTTTGTATTCTTGTAGCTCATTCTTTAGAATGAGAAGTATTAATGTAGCGTACACTTTAGTGTGCGTTTGTATTTCCAAAGAAGAATAAATAAAAAATGAATAAATTATCTATACTCTTATTTCTATCTATTTTTTTATTTTCATGTGGCGAGAAAACTCCTTTTGATAAGGGCGAACCTGCACCAAAATTTGAAACACAAGACGTAGAAGGAAATTCTCAAACCATAGAAAAACACACCAAAGAAGGCAAAATAGTTCTGCTTTATTTTTGGGCAGATTGGTGTCCGACCTGCAAACAAGAATTTCCAGAAACTCAAACCTATTACGAAAAACTACAAAAAGAAGGGTTAGAAATTTTGGCAATCAATGTAAAACAACCCAAAGAAGCCTCTGAAAAATTTAAAGAGCAGTTTGGAGCTACTTTTCCAATGCTTATCGATGCAGACGGAAAAATTTCAGATTTGTATCAAGTAACAGAACTTCCAACTAATTTTTTTATAGACTCAGAAGGAAAAATTATTCGTAAAATCGTTGGTTGGGTAAGCGAACAACAAGCAGAAGTAATTTTGAAACAACAGAAGTAACTTAGGAAATGGGAATTAGGGATTGGGAAATAGGGATTGGGAAATAGGAGAAATACGAATTTCATTTTGTTTTCATTCCCTCATTTCCTCATTTCCTACTTCCTAGTTCCTACTTCCTACTTCCCAATTCCTATACAAAATGAATATCCTAAATTATGCCGTCCTTTCTTTACTTCGAAGTTGGCAAAAACAAGTTGCTTTGATTGTAATTTATGCGCTTGTGGTTGGTTTTTATGCTTCAGTGGTTTTTTTTACGAGTAGTTTGAAAACGGAAACTTCACAAACTTTGCAAGATTTGCCTCCTTTGTGGGTGCAGCAGTTGCAGGGGGGAAGGCTTGTGCCGATGTCTGTTTCTTTGCAAGATTCGATTTCAAAAATTAGAGGAATAAAAAAAGTTTTTCCTCGTTATTGGGGGTATTTTTTTGATGATGCAACGGGCGCAGTTTTGACAGTTATGGGAAGTGATTTTCCGAATGAAGAAATAGGTTTTTTAGATTTTAATACTGAATCTAAAAACAAAAATGGCATTTTAGTAGGAACAGGAATTTTAGAAACACGTAATCTACAACTAGGTGATTTTCTTTCCTTAAACGATGCCAATGGAAAAAAAGTAAGCTATGAAATTGTAGGAGCATTTGGCGCAAAATCAGATTTACTGACCAAAGATTTGATTATTTTACCAATAAAAGAAGCGCAAAAAATAATAGGTTTACAAGATTCTTTATGTACAGATATTGCAGTCGAAATTTATAATCCAGAAGAAATAGAAAATATTGGAGAAAAAATAGATGCTCGTTTTTCTTCCTTGCGTGTTGTTACCTTGGCACAACTTTCTTCTACCTATCAAACGCTTTTTAGCTGGCGAGGAGGAATTTTTATTTATGGTTCGTTGCTTTCTGTTTTGGCATTTTTGCTTTTGATGTGGGAACGTGCATCAGGATTGAGTAGCAATGAGAAAAAAGAATTAGGAATCTTAAAAGCTATCGGTTGGCAAATCAACGATGTTTTGTTTTTGAAACTTACCGAAGGAGCAATTTTATCGATTACGGCTACTTTGTTAGGAATTGTTTTGGCTTATATTCACGTTTTTGTTTTTAATTCTCCTATTTTGAAGCCTTTTTTGGTGGGTTGGTCGGTGCTTTATCCTGCTTATGAATTGCAACCTTTTGTTAGTTTGGGAGATATTTTGAGTGTTTTTTCGCTTTCTGTTGTGCCTTATTTGGCTGCTACTCTTTTTCCTGCTTGGCGTGGTGCGACTACCGAAGCTGCTGATGCAATGAGATAAAGGTTATTATTTCAATTAGTAGTATATTGGCGAAAACTTCATGAATTTGTTAGTAGGTTTGTTGTTGGGAATCACAATAACAAGCTGAAATTAAAGACATAACAATATTTTTTTTACTTTGGAAGATTACTAGAACGTAGATTTCGACTGATTTTATTTTTATCAATCTCCATTTAAACACAAGTTAATAATGAATAAGATACAAGCAATATTGATAATTGGGTTTCTTTTTTTCTCTCAGCAATTTGTAAATGCTCAAACCAGTCAAAATAATGAGTCTTTGCAAAAAGTGGGTAGTTTAGATAGCATTTATTCTAAAAAATTGAAAGAATATAGGACATTTTATGTACAACTTCCTGCCGACTACGATGCTACTAAAAAAGAAAAATATCCAGTAGCTTTTATTTTAGATGGAGAAGTATTTTTGCCTACAGTTCATAATGTACAAAGTTTTTATAGTGGTGGATTTACTCCTGAAATGGTGCTTATTGGTATTTCGAATGCAAATAATAGAGTAAGAGATTTGACAACTTCTAAAATAACAGAAATAAATGGGATGCCATTTAATCAAGAGAATGGAGAAGCTGCTAATTTTAGTGATTTTATCGAAACCGAACTTATTCCATTTGTAGAAAATAAATATTCTGTAACGAGTTTCAGAACATTAATAGGTCATTCTTACGGTGGTTTATTTACTATTTATTCACTTATACATCATCCACAATTATTTTCTAATTACTTAGCCATTGACCCCAGTTTGGATTGGGACAATCAAAAATTATTAGCTGAGGCTAAAGAAAAACTCTCAAGTAATGATTACAAAGGAAAATCGTTGTTTGTATCTTTAAGTGGACAATTACACATGCAAAACTCTAAAATAACTTTAGATAATGTAATGCAAGATTCATCAGGCTTTACTTCATTCCCAAGAGCTAATATTGCCTTTTCGGATATTGTGAAGCAAAATAAAAAAAATGGTTTGGCTTATGATTGGAAATTTTATCCTAGAGATTTGCATGGAACTGTTCCTTTTCCTTCCATAATGGATGGTTTGATATTTAATTTTGAATGGTTTCAAATGGAAGGTATGGATAAATTCAATTCATTTGATACACCAAAAGAAGAGTTAC
>PFKD01000114.1:0-194 GCA_002784125.1 Flexibacter sp. CG_4_10_14_3_um_filter_32_15 | reverse complement strand
ACCATAATGGTGAATAAGCCTTGATGCATATTCTGCATCATATTTAAAATATCATTGGTTTTTTCACGTAGTGCTTGTGTTCTCTCTTCCACCTTCTGCTCTAGGGTACGATTTTGCTCCTCAATAACCTCTCTCATGCGGATATTTTTAATGGTGATCACTAATAATCGAGCCACTGAAGAAGCGAACTCCAT
>PFKD01000171.1 GCA_002784125.1 Flexibacter sp. CG_4_10_14_3_um_filter_32_15 | reverse complement strand
ACTTTTTCTTTTATTTCGGTTTCAACTTTCACATTTTCCGATTTTGGGTGGTCAGCCATTCTTCGACCGTTATTTTTAGTTTATGTGGCATAACGTCTCGTATAAAAACAGTGCGAGCTGGCAAGCTTGATTGTCCGCAGGACAATCAGCGCAGCAAGCCAGCACGGAGTTTCGATTCGAGACTGACTTAAGCATTGTTTTTATACGTTGTTGGCATAAGTACTTATTAATCGAGAGTAAGGAATTTATTTTCTTTCATTTTTCTTCCTGGTCAAAACAAAATATATAACATACAACCAGCTGAAAATTCCGTGAATTATAGCCAGTAGAACCGATTTGTTTCTTTCCCAAGAAGTTACCCCGGCAATTACGCTTCCAAGTCCGATTCCATTTGTTATGACGCTTCTTTTAGTTTCTGAGTCAACATTATTTTGACTATAACCTTCGTATATTATAAATAGAGCAAAAATAATTGTAACGTAAATTTTCTTCATATTTCAATTTTTGTGGTATTTATGCCAACGGTCTCGGCTATGCGTAGTGCGGGATTTCAAGGCACTTCACTTTCCGTTTAGCTGTTAGTTTATTTAATGTAATTACTTTCATATCAGCACTTTCGCCCGCATTACGTATAGCCATTGTTGTGCTTTCGTGCTTTTATTTTTTTACTGGTATTTCATCAGTTAAGCCCCATGTTCTCCATAATTGGGCAAAAGGACAAAGTTCGGGTTCTTTTGCTCTTTTCCACGGGGAAGTTTTACAGAGCTCATTAGTAATGTCCATATCTGGTCGCGTTTTGCAAAAGTCATACATCGAACAACTTTGCTGTCCGTTATACACGTTTATTATTTGCTTGAATACCAAAAGTTGATAAGGTTGAAGCGGTAAGTCTTGATAATTTTCTGGAGGAACAAAACCACCCTTTTCAGATTTATTAGTGAAGAATGGTGTTCCTAGAGCTTTAAATACTTTAAAAAAATCATCTGAAAGTTTATTTTCAACTTCTATTAATTCACACATGAAATTTGGATTGTTTATTCTCAGGTTCTGAGCTTCAGTAAGTATGTGTTTAAGCCATTTATAATTCGGTTGAAAAGGTTCGGATTGTAAAGCATCTGAAAACTGTTGGTCAACTTGATTTACGATCTTTTGAAATAGCGATTCCACTGTTTCTATTCCTGACTCCCCTTGAAAATTAAGGTCCTTGTAAGCAAACTCGTAAATACTCTTAGTTGAGTTAGGAACGAATTTATCAGCCTTCATTCTTTCAAGAGTATTAAAAAACATTTGGGCGGGATGAAAACACATAAGAGAGGCATCACATAATGCGACAATGAACATCGGGTTATCACCGAATTCAGGATATTCAGACTTTACAATGAGTTCAGCAATTTGATATGGAATATCAGCGTGGTCTGTTTTTGCTAAATAGTTCTTTTGGACTGCATGCGCAACATATTCTTTTAAGCATGTATACCCAAAGTGTAGCGTTCTACCTGCCCTTGTCTTAAGGTCATAATAGTGGACATTATATTTTAGAGGTTTGTATTCCTTGTTGTTTTTATCCTTAATGTTTACTTCTTCGGTACTGTATCTGTCATATTTAATCAGGGCTGAACCACTGGCTTCACCCCTATATACTTCACGAAGTTTTATGTTAGCTTCAACATTATTTGTATTTGATATTTGAACAGGTACTTTGAATTCAGCTTTTCCGTCATTTCGAATTGTCCAATTCACAGCTTTGATAAAGTCAATGTAAAAGTGGGCAGCAAGTAATCCTGAAGTTGTTGTGATGTCTTGAAGAAAGTGAATATACTCATGTAAAAAAGTTGAAAAATACTGCTGTGTTTTGTGATTACGCATGAGTTCGTTTAAATCAGAAATATCGAGGTCAGTATTAACACGCAGATGTAAAAAGCCTGGCTCATAAAAACCTAGAGTATCAAATTCTTTTGACATAACTTATTTTTTGTAGTACCCAATTTCTTCTCTCATCATTTTCTCGATGCTCTGCCAAAGTTCTGTCATTATTGGAATTCGGTCACTATGTCCAATATTTTCAAGCTCTTTAGCTGTAACGTTGATGTCCTTTTGTGTCGAAATTCGGTTTAAAACGATTTGAAACTCGTCCACGTAATCTGATGAAAGTCTTTTGTATTCTTCTATTTTAGGTAAAAGTGCATCGCTACAAACCAATTTCAATTTGTTTAATTCTTGATTTAGGATCATTGTCGGTTGAACAGACTTTTTAGTATATTCAATAAGTTCAGAGTTGAAGTCAAGCAAAGCCTGATTTGTGTCATCTTCATCACCTTTTAGAAGTCGCCCCATGAATTCAGTTGTTATACCGTAAATCATTTTTGGATCAGTACGCATATTTTGATTTATCTCGTCCATTTTACTTAAAAATGAACTGTAGACTTCAAAGCGTTTCTCTAGAGCTTTGTCTTTTTTCTGGTTTCTCCTATTCAGAGAATATTGGATTATTGCCCAAGTCCATCCGAGAATTGCTATTCCTATTGTTATGTAATCCTTAGTTTCCATTTTTCAGCATGAAGCACAACGTTTGGTATATGGAAAGTTGCGTGTTTGAGTGCGAGGATTTTCCGAAGGAAAATCAGAAGCTAGCAAACGAGCAACTAACTTTGGTTTAGGATAAAACTAGCAATTTTTTATATACTGTGTTAGCCTTTGTTATTTCACTATTTTCATTATTATTTTAAGTCAGATACACAATAAAAAAGGCTATGTTGTATAATAAAAAGCATATTAAAGATACAACATAAGGTTTGTAATCCTTTCCATTCCGTTTGTCCATCCAAATTAGTCCTACTAAAATTAAATTCATAATAGCGTACGTAATTGGCATTGCTATTAAATCATTTTCAAAAATATTAAATGTCCACCTTCCAATAGTTGGGTCAATAAGCACAACTGCTGACGCAATCATATATCGCATATGTTTGGCAGTTGTTTTTCGGTGCTTGATAGCCAGAAAATACAGAACAATCAAAATGAGCATATTGCCAATTGGAAAAACCAAATAATCATAATCTTCTTTTTCAATAACTTTATAAATCATTACGAGAAAACTTAATATCCATAATGGGAAAATTACATAAGTGCTCTTTCCAATAATTTTGTGCCATTTATATTTTTTATTTACAATAAGTAATGGTTGTGTAATTAATATAGCAATCCATAATGCAGATAAGAAAAAGTGTAAATGAACAAGAGTGTCAATATGTTCATTAAACTCGGGGAATAAACCAAAATAACTAGGGTAAAATCCAATAATTGTTAAAGGAATAATTAGTAAAAAAACGTAACCTAATTTTCGATAGTTTGTTTCCATAATTGGTTTTTTTAATAAAGGCTAACGGTCCTCAGCTATGAGCAGTTGGAGATTTTTACACCCAAACTTTTCGGTTTAGCACAGACGTTTGATTTATTCATTTACTTTTCATTTAACCACC
>PFKD01000144.1 GCA_002784125.1 Flexibacter sp. CG_4_10_14_3_um_filter_32_15 | reverse complement strand
TTGCATAGGACAAAGATACAAAAAAGTTAGTATAATTGTGTCTGACTACTTATAATCAATACAGTGTTTTAAAAGTTTAACATTAGCAATATTTTACTGTGCATTCAGTTCCTCAAAACTGAATATCACGCTTCTGAGGAAGCATTTCGTTCAACTCTAAGGAGTTGAACGCACAAAATAATTTAATTATGAGAATTTTACTTTTTATACTCTTTATCTTTTTTAATATGACACATGAAATAGCCAACTCACTCCTTATTTTTGATTTTGAAAAAAAGACTGACATTTCAGATTGGAAAATCGTCGATGATGTCGTTATGGGAGGACGCTCAAATGGGAATTTTTATATCAATGAAAAAGGCAATGGCGTTTTTGAAGGAACAGTTTCTTTAGAGAATAATGGAGGTTTTTCTTCACTTCGTTATAACTTTGATAGAAAACAAATAGATGGATATAAAAAAGTGAAAATTCATTTAAAAGGAGATGGAAAACGCTATCAATTTAGAGTAAAACCTAACAGGTATGATAAATACTCCTATGTTTCTTATTTTAGAGCTACTGGAGAGTGGGAAGTAATTACGCTTGATTTGGCTGATATGATTCCTACTTTTAGAGGGCGAAGACTTACAGAATTATCTAATTATGATGCTAAAAACTTAGAAGAAATTGCTTTTTTGATTGGAAATAAAGAAGAACAAAATTTCAAGTTGGAGATTGATAAAATAGAATTAGTGAAATAAATTTAACAAAAAAGGCTCTCTACAACTTTAGAAGTTATAGAAAGCCTTTTAAATTATTTTTCGTAATTATTCCTTAGTTTGCTTTCAAAGTAGTATCATTATCTAATAACTTTTCATTATCAGCATCAGCTACCTGTACAGCAATATCAAATTTTTCTTGAAAAAGTTTTTCAAAATCTGAAATACTCATCTCTGAAGGCATTTCAAATTCGCCTAAACCTGCAAGTGATTCACGTTCGTCAGCCACTTCTCCCAAACGAGCTTTGTCGTCTGCAAAACGTGCGCCACGCCCTGCATTATTGCCTTTATAGACACGCAATGAATAGCCAAAAGTTTCTTTGAATTTGTCTTTAAGAGTGTTTACAGTCATGCGACCATCTACTTTGAAAGTTCCCATAAATTTCTAAATTTTTGAGTGTTAGAATTGTAAATTAAGTGATAAAAATATATTGATTTAATCTTATCTGACTAAAGAAAGATAAAATCAATGCGTTTCAATTTACTAAAATTATTCTACTTGCAAAACCAAACCTTTCAAATATTCTCCTTCTGGGTGATAAATATTTATTGGATGGTCTAAAGGTTGTGTCAGTTGATGCACAATTCTTACTTTTCGTCCTGCTTCGGCTGCTGCTGTAAAAACTAATTTTCGAAACAAATCTTTACTCACACTTCCCGAACACGAAAAAGTAAAAACCAAACCACCACTCTTGACTTTCTTAAATCCTAATTCATTCAAATTAATATACCCTCTTGATGCCTTAGGAAGAGAACGTTTATTTTTGGAAAAAGCTGGTGGGTCAAGAATGATAATATCAAATAATTCGTCTTCATTTGTCGCTTCTATATCATTTTTTAGACCTTTCAAATACTCAAAACAATCTTGTGCAATCGCTTCATGATTTTTATTGGTTCGCATCAAACTACTAAAATTAAGCGAAACATTTCGTTCTGCTTCTTCGGTTGCTTCTTTCGAAATATCTACTGAAACTACATTTTTTGCATCTCCATCAATCGCATACACACTAAAACCACCTGTATAACCAAAACAATTCAAGACGGATTTATTTTTTGAATATTGTTTTACAAGTTCTCGGTTTTCTCTTTGGTCTATAAAAAAACCTGTCTTTTGTCCATCTACAACATCAACTTTGAATTTCAGATTATTTTCCAAAATTTGAATTGGCATTGATGGAATATCATTTTCTGTTTGTCCTTTTTCTAATTGCCACCCTTGTTTTATAATTGCATCTTCATTATCTCCAAACCCTTCAATATTTCTTGTACTTTCTTTGATATGAAGGTAAATATGTTCGATTCCGATGGCACGAATTCCACTAAAAATATGCTCTGCAATACGTTCTGTTCCCTTTATCAAAAGCTGAACCGAAGCAACATCATCATAAATATCTACAATTACCCCAGAAAAAAAATCGCCCTCTGCATGTAAAAGTCGATACGCATTAGTAGAAGAATTGAGTAAATATTTTTCACGCAAATTATATGCATTTTTTATTTTTTGATGAAAATAGGCTTCATCAGCTACAAACTCTATTTTTTTATCGTGAAAACGAGTAAACTCAAAAATACGACACGTAATTTGACTATTTGTATCAAAAAACCCATATCCTAAAATACGCCCACCTGCATCTTGAACAGCTACAATTTCGCCATTTTGAGCCCTTGGCATCTTCTGAACTGCTCCTGAAAATATCCAAGGGTGCTGATTTAAGATTGATTTTTCTCTATTTTTTTTGAGTAGTAGGATTGGGTAAGAAGTCATTGATTGATTTTGATACAGTTTTGTAAGTTAAATTATACCCTCAAAGATACTATTATTTTTGATGGAATATTTTGATTTTAGAAATTAAAACCACAAAATCATTTACTTTGAATTTTATAGTTATTTTGACAACAAACTTTATCTTGTCTGAACAACACACAATTTTTCACATACTATTTTACTGAGTGTTTCTTCTCTTATTTGATGATTTTCTTCTAACAAAAGAACTTTCATTGTACCATCGTATTTTTCTATTTCCAAGACTTCCAGTTCTAAACCTAAACTAATTTTACGACTATTCAGAAACTGTAAAAACTCCAATGAAGATTCAGAAACGGCTATAATCTTGATTTTATCTTCTTCTTTACAATCACTTAGTTTCAATTCTGAATTCTGCAAACTTTCTATTTTTCCCTCTTTATTTGGAATCGGCGAACCGTGTGGGTCAAGATTAGGATACCCCAAAAGCTCATCCATTTTATCAAAGAAAATAGGCGATTTTATGTGTTCTATTTGCTCGGCAATAGCGTGAACTTTTTCCCAACCAAAACCCATTTTTTCTACCAAAAACATTTCTGTCAGTCGGTGTTTTCTGACGATTAAAGCAGCTTCTTTTTTTCCTTTTTCAGTTAATTTTATGGGTTTGTACTTTTCATAAACAACAAATTCTTTTTCATGCAAACGTTTTATCATGCTATTTGCCGTCGGAGTACTAACAGACAATTTTTTACTCAAATCGGATAAACTTATTTCATTCTCTTGTGAAGCAAGTTTGAAAAGAGCCTTTAAGTAATTTTCTTCTGTCTGTGAATTCATTATTTCTTGATTTTTTTCTATTAAATTGTATTGGAGACTTAGGAAAAGTGTATTTTTGAACAAACCTACTAAAAATTATG
>PFKD01000404.1 GCA_002784125.1 Flexibacter sp. CG_4_10_14_3_um_filter_32_15 | reverse complement strand
TAGGGTTTGCAAACCCTACTTTATGGAAAAAGACATTTACACAGAATAAAATTTGGCAAAGATTTACCTTTTTTTAAATGTTACTTATGTTGTTGTAAATTGGTGATTCTTTTTTTAATGTTGATTTTAGTACAGTATTTAATAAGTTGTCTTATATTTTACTGTGCATTCAGTTCCTTAGAACTGAATGTTTCGCTTCCTCAGAAGCGTGATTTATTTGTCTGAATAACGCTTCTGAGGAAGCGTTTTGTTCAACTCTGAGGAGTTGAACACACATTTATAATATTGTAAAACTTTTTAAACAGTATATTTAGAATACTACTACTTATTTTAGGGTTATAATCTTACTTCAAAAATAAAGTATTGCCTTCCAAATCCCACATACAATTTCATAAACGGTAAGATTGAGTACATAAACTGCATAATAAGCTACTTTTTTCTTAGCAAGAGTATAATTTTTTACCACAAAAAAATCTTCACTCAAAGAATGAAGGTTTTTGGATTAGCTTTTAATCTTAACTTTCTTTTATTCAACAATAATTTGTTTGGTGTATGTAGCTTCATTTTGATTAAAACGAATCAAATACACACCACTCGGTATTTTTTGCAGGTTGATTTGAGTAGCTTGATTACCTCTTTCAATCGTTTGTGTAAATACTTTTCTACCAATTCCATCAAAAATAGTTATTTCAGTATTTTCTGATAGAGCCGTTGCAAACTGAATGTTGAAAATTCCATTATTCGGATTTGGATAAATATTTAATTTATCAGCTTTCAACTCTTCATTACCTGTAATAATGGTAGGTTCTGCGATTCTGAAATAAACTGTTCTGGTTTGGATAACACACCCATTTTGATTGGTTACTTTGGCAGAATAATTACCATTTTCGGTGGGTGTAATTTCGTTTTGAGAACCCAAATCAGCTTTCAAGTCTCCTTCAAAATACCATTCTACACTCGCAATTTCGTTTTGAGAACCGTTTGCATCTTCGACAAAAAGTGCAGTATTGTTTTCACTTGTTCTCAAATAGACTGGTGTTACTTCAACTACATTGATTTCTAGTTCTTCTGAAATTGCATCACAAGCAGTATTTTGACTAGCAACAGCACGAACTTGGTAGTTGCCTTGCACAGAAGTAGAAATTGAGCTTCCTTCTTGTCTTATACTTCTACCATTTCTAAACCACTGATAAACTACATTATTTTCAGGGTTTTGAACTGAAAGTGTTGTTTCTGTAGTTGGACAAATTGTATTTTCAGTTGCTACAATAACAGGAAGCGAAGGAGTTTGAGTAACGAATACTTCAATTTGAGTACTTGCTTGACAGTTGTTTGAATTGGTTACGATAAGCGTATAAACTTCCGATTGAGAAACTTCAATACTTTGATTTTGCCCAATTACGGTAGTGTTTACTCTCCATTCATAATTCAAATCAGAACTTGTTGCTACTGCACTAAGCGTTCCTGTATCACAAAAACGACTGTTATTTGCTTGTGCAATTCGTGCAATAGGCGTTTGATTTAACCTAACTGTTACGCTGGGAGAGGTAAAACTACAACTTCCTTTTTGGATTCTGACTTGATATTCTCCTCCAGAGTTTGCCGTAATAGTTCTTCCAGTAACTCCTGTATTGCTTCCATTCAAAAGCCATGTATAAGTTGCATTTTCTACTTCTTGTGCTTGTAGCTCAAGAGTATTTTCACAGCTTAGTTGTGTGGCATTTCCGATTATTTTTGCTTCAAAAATAGGCTCTACAGTTACTGTAACTGGCGTTCTTGCACTTTCTCTTTCTTGTCTTGTATCTCTTCCCAATACACTGACATAGAAAGTTGTCGTTGTGCTTATAGAAGGTAATTCAAAAGTAGCATTACCATTGCTTTCTAAAATTGGCGTTGTTGCATCTTGTGTTGCATATACTTTGTATCTAAATGTATTGCTTTCTAGCGTTGCTTTTGCGATTCCACCTCCACAAAGAGTAGTTACAGAAACGAGTGTAGGTGCATTTGGTAATGTCCATGTTTCTGCAAGAGCTGGATTTGTTTCTGTTCCATTTGCAATACCCACCAATCTATAACGATAGAATGTATCAGCAGTTAGATTTTCATCGCTATAAGAAGATACATTTCCTGTGAGTGTAGTAATCGGTTGGTCATTTCTAAACAAACGGTAGCTTGAAATTCTTGAATCTGGAGTCCAAGTCAAGTTTATGTTTGTTGGCGAAACACTAACAGCAGTTAAGTTTAAATTTACTTGTACTGGTGATGTTGGTGTTGTTGGTGCTGATGCAGATTGTAGATTTGCTCTTACAGTAAATTGATAACTACTTGCATTACAATCATTGTTTAGTACAGTAATTACGGCAGTTGCAACGCCTGTATTTGTAGTCGAAAACTCAACATCAAAAGTAGCCGAATTTCCAGCCAAAACAACAGTAGGAGCATTTGAAACTACAAAGCTTGCATTATTACTTGTAATAGAAGTTATTGTAACGTTTTGTGTGCCTGTATTTTGTAGGGTGTAAGTTTTGGTTGTCGCACCTGTTACAGTACCAAAATCAGTATCATTGGTTGTACTTGCTGTCAGACTTCCACTCGCAATAGTTACACCATTTCCTGTTAGATTTATATCTCTATTATCTACTACCGTAACGGTTTGCGTTGCCGTTGCTGTATTTCCATTTGCATCGTTTGCTGTCCAAGTTACAGTTGTTGTTCCGATAGGAAAAACAGAAGGAGCATTATTTGAAAATGTAACCGTTCCACAATTATCTGCCCCTGTTGCAGTTCCTAAGGTTACACCTGAAGCTGTACAAAGTCCTGCATCAACTGTTACTGTTACATTTGTTGGTGCTGTAATCGTTGGGTTTGTATTATCATTGATAATTACATTTTGATTTGCTGTAACCGAATTTCCTGCTGCATCAGTAAATGTCCACGTTACGACAGTTGTACCTTGCGTTGTGATAGGAAATGTTTGAGTAGTTGTTCCTGTGATTGTACCACTACAATTATCTGTCGTAGTTGGTGGAGTTAAAGAAGTTACAGAACATTGAGCTGTTACATCTGCCAAAGTAGGAATAACTGGGTTTGTGTTATCATTGATAATTACATTTTGAGTTGCAGTAACTGAATTTCCACTTGCATCAGTAAACGTCCACGTTACGACAGTCGTTCCTTGCGTTGTGATAGGCAAAGTTTGAGTAGTTGTCCCTGTAACTGTACCACTACAATTATCTGTCGTAGTTGGTGGAGTTAAAGAAGTTACAGAACATTGAGCTGTTACATCTGCCAAAGTAGGAACTGCTGGGTTTGTGTTGTCATTGATAATTACATTTTGGTTTGCAGTAACCGAATTTCCTGCTGCATCTGTAAACGTCCAAACTACTGTTGTAGTGCTTGTAATTGGAAATGTTTGTGTAGTTGTTCCTGTAACTGTACCACTACAATTATCTGTTGTAGTTGGTGGAGTTAAAGAAGCCACAGAACATTGATCCGTTACATCTGCCAAAGTCGGAATAACTGGGTTTGTGTTATCACTAATAATTACATTTTGATTTGCAGTAACTACATTTCCATTTCCATCGTCAAATGTCCACGTTACTGTCGTAGAGCTTGTAATTGGAAATGTTTGTGTAGTTGTTCCTGTGATTGTGCCACTACAATTATCGGTTGTAGTTGGTGCAGTCAAAGAAGGCACAGAACATGCTGCCGTTACATCTGCTAAAGTAGGTACAACAGGATTTGTATTATCATTGATAACTACATTTTGATTTGCTGTAACCGAATTTCCTGCT
>PFKD01000361.1 GCA_002784125.1 Flexibacter sp. CG_4_10_14_3_um_filter_32_15 | reverse complement strand
AAGATAATAAAGATAATAAAGATAATAAAGATAATAAAGATAATAAAGATAATAAAGATAATAAAGATAATAAAGATAATAAACAAGAGGATAAGAAAAATGAAAAGGCGACTACTAAACCTTCTCAACCTTCTTCTCAAAATGCTAAAACTCCATCTAATTCTGCTGTCAAAAACGCTAAAAATACAAATACAGAAGCATCAAAACAGAATAGTGGTTCTAAACAAGATAATAAGAAAGAAGACAAAAACAGTAGTAATAAAACTACCTCACAACATTCCAATAAAAAAGATAACAGGCATTCAGACAATAAAAAATCAGATAATAAGTCAAATAGGTCTGAAAGTCCTACAAGCAAGACAAAAGAAGATTCTAAAAAATCAAGTCAAGAAACTAAGCCTTCAAAAATAGCTGAAAAAAAAGAAGTTGTTGCAGGTAAAAAAGAAGAAGGTGAGGATTTTGTTTCTTCACAAGGAGATAAATTACCAGGACTTAAAGTAGTTGGTAAAATAGATTTATCGTCTTTTTCTAAAAAGAAAAAAACATCTTCTGATGATAAGTCAGAAGATGGAACTCGCCGTCGCCGTCGTCGCCGTCGTCGTCGTAGAGGTGAGGGAGAAGGTTCTTCAGATAGCAAACCACAAGATTTGACTAAACTGAATACAGGCGACAAAGGAACTGCAACAACTCCTACTACACCAAAACCAGAGTCTGAAGCAAGTAAACGTCGTAAGAAAAGACGTAAAGAACCGACTGCAAAAGAAGTTCAAGAACAAATCAAGGCTACACTTGCTCGTATGAACACAGGTTCAGGAAAAGGTGGACGAGGTGGAAAAAGATCTAATAGAAGAGATAAGCGTGAGGCTCGTGAAAGCGAACAAAACGAGGTAAAAGAAGAAAACAAGTTATTGAAAGTAACTGAATTTATCCCTGCAAGTGATTTTGCAAATTTACTTGACGTTTCTATTAACGAACTTATCTCTAAAGGAATGGGACTTGGCGTAATGATTTCTATCAATTTACGTCTTGATGCTGAGGTTATTACACTTCTTGCAGATGAATTTGGTTATGATGTAGAGTTTACTTCAGCTGAAGAAGAAACAGAAGTTGTATTAGAAACAGAAGACAAACCAGAAGATTTAGAACCTCGTGCGCCTATCGTTACTATTATGGGACACGTAGATCACGGTAAAACTACACTCTTAGATTATATCCGAAAAGCAAAAGTAGCAGCAGGCGAAGCAGGTGGAATTACGCAGCATATTGGAGCGTATAATGTAACTTTAGATGAAGGTAAAGAACTTACTTTCTTAGATACACCAGGCCATGAAGCCTTTACTGCTATGCGTGCAAGGGGGGCAAAAGTTACCGATGTGGTTATTATTGTAGTAGCAGCAGACGATGGTGTTATGCCTCAAACTCGTGAAGCAATTAATCATGCCAAACTTGCTGAAGTGCCTATTATTATTGCTATCAATAAAATAGATAAAGTAGGAGCAAACCCAGACCGAGTAAAACAAGAACTTGCAGATATGAATGTACTTGTAGAAGAATGGGGGGGGAAATATCAGTCACACCATATTTCTGCAAAACAAGGATTAGGAATAGATGAATTATTAGAAGGTGTCTTGTTAGAAGCTGAGATACTAGAACTCAAAGCAAATCCAAACAGAAATGCAGCAGGAACAGTAGTAGATGCTTCTTTAGATAAAGGACGTGGATATGTAGCGACTACAATCGTACAAAATGGTACTTTGAAAATTGGAGATGTAATCTTAGCAGGTTCGCATTTTGGTAAAGTACGTGCCATGATTGACCATTTGGGTAATCGTTTGGAAAGTGCGCCACCTTCAACACCAGTTCAGATTTTAGGTTTGGATGGTGCGCCACAAGCTGGAGATAGATTCAATGTAATGAAATCGGAACGTGAAGCGAAAGATATTGCAACTCGTAGAGAGCAAATTTTACGTGAGCAGTCTATTCGTGCCACTCGTCGCCTTACACTTAGTGATATTAATAGAAGACTTGCCATCGGAAACTTCCAACAGCTCAACCTTATTATTAAAGGTGATGTTGATGGTTCCGTTGAGGCATTGGCAGATTCACTACAAAAACTTTCTACTGACGAAGTAAATGTAAATGTAGTAATGAAAGGTGTAGGTCAGATTTCAGAATCAGATATTAATCTAGCAACTATTTCAGATGCGATTATTATTGGTTTCCAAGTTCGTCCGTCAAGAAATGCTCGTGCATTGGCAGACAGAGAGCAAGTAGAAGTACGTCTGTATTCAGTTATCTATAAAGCGATTGATGAAGTCAAGTCGGCTATTGTGGGTCTTCTTGCTCCAAAAATTGAAGAAGATATTGTCGGTACAGTTGAGATTCGTGAAACATTCAAAGTATCTAAAGTGGGGGTTATTGCTGGTTGTATGGTTACAAGTGGTAAAATCAAACGTAGTAACAAAATCCGAATTATTCGTGCTGGTATTGTTATCCACGAAGGAGAAATCGAAACATTGAAACGCTACAAAGACGATGTACAAGAAGTCAAATCGGGATTTGAATGTGGTATTTCTATCAAGAACTACAACGAAATTCAAGTTGGAGATGAGATAGAATCATTCGAAGAAAGAGAAGTAAAACGTACTTTTGAAGAACTCAAAAATGCAACTCCTACTCCGAAAGAAGAAGCAACGAAAGAAGCTAAAGAAAATAAAGCTAAAGAAAAAGAAACTAACTAAAATTAGTTTTTTAGTAAAAATAAAACCAAAAAGCATTTCTATAAAAATAGAAATGCTTTTTTTCTTTTAATTAAGATTAACAACTATTACGGTTCACAAGGCTCTGCACAGTAAGCACAAGTTGTAATAACAGCACGGCCATATTTATCAACAATTTCTTTTACACATTTAGCAAAAGCATAACCATCACCTTTACAAGTTGCTTCTACTCTTCCATTATTTGTACTTTGACCTTCTTGTCCTATTTTACTGACAAGTTTACCTTCTACCATTTTTAAATCTAAAGAAACAGTAGGATCAGTTTTTCTAAGTTCTAAAAAAACATTATGAACTTCTAAAATCTGTTGTTCGATACTTGGCTCTGCTACATTAGCTGCCAAGTCCTGTTGTATCTCTGCTTGTTCAGAATTACAAGAATACATAAAGAACATAAATACTAAAGCGAATAAAACTTGAATTTTTTTCATCGTTGAAATAAATTAAATTGTGAAATAAAATAAATAATACTAAAAAATAGCACTACGTGCGATATTTATACAAATATAAGGAGAGGGGGGGGGATTGCAAATAAATCTTCAAAAAATCACAATTATTTTACAAACTTCTATTTATATTAATTATTAAATCAAAAAAAGTCTTTTATGAAAAAAAAATCTACCTTCCAAAAACTAAAAGAACGTATCAAAATTGCTTTTCAGGTTCATTTGTGTCATTTTATCGATAAATTTGCGATAAAATCTACAAGTTATAATCTACATAAAAACACACTTTTGATTATTCGTTTAGATGCAATTGGAGATTATATTTTATTCCGTAATTTTTTAGAAGAACTAGCAAACGACCAAACCTACAAAAATTACAAACGTGTTTTGTGTGGAAATGCTATGTGGAAATCACTTTTTGAAGAATGGGACGAAGAAACCGTAAATGAGCTAATTTGGATTGACCGTAAAAAATTCTATCAAAATCCTTTATATCGTTATCAAAAACAAAAACAGATTAGAAAACAAGGTTTTGAAATGGCTATCGAATCGACATATTCAAGGCTTTTGCTTTTTGGAGATGCGATTGCACACGTTTCAGGAGCAGAAAAACGAATTGGAAACGAAGGAAATACAGATAATTTAATTCCAAAAGAAAAAAAATTAGCTGATAGTTTTTACACAAAATTACTACAAACTCCTAATAAACCAGTTTTTGAGTTTGATAGAAATAAAATTTTCTTTGAGCAGTTTTTGAATAAAAAAATTGATTTGAATTATCCTTCTCTACTAAATAAAGTTGATGTAACAGAAAAAAAACAAAATCAAATAGCTCTTTTTATTGGGGCAAGTGAAGTGTATAAAACGTGGCATTTCGAAAACTTTGCAAAACTTATATTAGAATTATATGCTATCAATAACGAATTACATTTTATTTTGATTGGAGGAAAAAACGAACAAATTTTAGCTCAAAATATTATTGATTTTATTAAAAATAAAAATAATTTTGAAAATCAAAGTGAAGTTCAAAATAATATAAATGACCTTACAGGAAAAACAAATCTGATAGAACTCACTCAAATCATAGCTCAAAGTAATCTATTAATTACTAATGAAACAGTAGCTTCTCATCTTGGGGCAGCCACGCAGACAAAGACGATTTGTATTGCCAATGGAAGGCATATTGGGCGTTTTAGTCCTTATCCTAATGAATATGAATTACCTATTTCTTATATTTTTCCTCCCCAAATTGAAGAAGAATTAAATCAAAATGGTAAAGAAATAGTTTATGAAAGGTATTGTAATTCTATGGGAATGGATATTAATGGTATTGGTGTTGAGCGAGTTTTGGGGGAGGTACAAAAATAGAATACAACGAAAACTATACTAAAAAATTATAAATCAATCTCTTTAAGATAATAAAAACTCAAAATTGCTTTCTGAAAAACAAATTCTAATAAAAATTCCGTACTTTTGCACCAATTTAAAAATGTAGCTTTCTATACTATTCAAATACGAAAGTTACTTTTGTTTTACTCACTTCATAAATACTCAACTCAGAATGGCAGATAAAAAAATTCGTGTAGCAATCAACGGTTTTGGACGCATCGGACGTGTTACGTTTCGTGCCTTAATGAAAAAATCGTCTATCGAAGTAGTAGCAATCAACGACCTTACGGACACAAAAACACTTGCCCACCTTCTCAAATACGATTCGGTACATGGCAAATTTGACGGAACTATCTCTTCTACTCCAGATTCATTGACTATCAATGGAAAAGTAATCAAAGTAACAGCAGAAAGAGAGCCTTCAAAACTTCCTTGGAAAGAAAATAACATCGACGTAGTTTTAGAATCAACTGGATTCTTTACAGACAAAAGAGCTGAAGGACACATCAGCGCAGGAGCAAAAAAAGTAATCATTTCTGCACCAGCAAAAGACGGCATCAAAACAGTAGTTTTGGGTGTAAATGACGAAATTTTGGAGGATAGTGACACGCTTATTTCAAATGCGTCTTGTACTACAAACTGTCTTGCGCCAATGGTAAAAGTGTTGAACGACAAATTTGGCGTAGAAAAAGGCTTTATCACAACCGTTCACGCTTATACTTCTGACCAAAATATCCACGATGCACCACACAAAGACCTTCGTAGAGCTAGAGCAGCAGCTTACTCTATCGTTCCTACAACGACAGGAGCAGCTAAAGCAGTTGGTTTGGTTTTGCCAGAATTAGCTGGAAAATTAGATGGTTGTGCGATGCGTGTTCCAATTCCAGACGGTTCTTTGACTGACCTTACTGTAATTTTGAAAAAAGAAGTTACTAAAGAGCAAATCAATGCAGCTTTGAAAGCAGCTTCTGAAAATGAATTAAAAGGTATTTTGGAATATACAGACGAGCCAATCGTTTCTATCGATATTGTAGGAAATCCTCACTCTTGTATTTTTGATTCTGCACTTACGTATGCTAGTGGAACTATGGTAAAAGTAGTAGGTTGGTACGACAACGAATCGGGTTATTCAAACCGTTCAGCTGATTTGATCGAAAGAATAGGTTAATTTTTTTTACTTTGTCGCTCGTGAGGACACGAGCAACGGTAGAATTTAATTAAAACAGAAAAGACTCAAGCAATTATTTGTTTGAGTCTTTTTAGATTAAAAAAAGACCACCGAATTGTGCTATTGTTATAAAATAACAACCGTCATTCAGAACGTACTAAACGAGTAGTCTTCATCAACGTAAATTTTTAAAAAATTATTGTTTGTATTCGACTTTTTCAAATTTCATTTATCTTCATTCATCATATAAATCATACGAATCATTTACCAATAATACCTAGTAGTTCTTATTAAAAATGCCAACCTTCCTAAAAAAATCCCTACAATGGGCTTCAACCTTCAAAACTTTTATTTACCTCAATCCAAATGAGATAGACTATCCTCATGAACCATTTTTACATGTTTTGGCAGTAGGAGAAAAAAGGAAAATTTGTAGTAATAATTCTGATAAAATAGAAGGGAAAACCAGTTTTGATAAAGTCTATAGCTTTTGGAATAGTCAGAATCAACCACAGAATTCGTATCTTTTTGGCTATTTTAATTATGACTTAAAAAATGAATTGGAAGATTTATCTAGTACTAATCTTGATAATTTAGGCTTTCCAGAGTTTTATTTTTTTGAGCCTCAATACATTTTATTTTTTGATACAAAAGGTAATTTGATTTTTGATAAAACAAAAGAAGAGAATAATTTTGATGATGATAAAATTCTATCAAAAGTTATTGTAGAAATAGAAAATATAGAATTGAGTGATAAATCAATTTATAATTCAAAGTTAAAACTGCCGTTGTCGGTGTCCTCACCGACGACAAAAAACACTTCAAAACCAAAAATAAACGCTCGTTTTACAGAAAAAGAATATTTACAAACCGTTGAGATAATCAAAAATCATATCATTGAAGGGGACGTTTATGAACTAAATTTGTGTATAGAATTTTTTATCAAAAATTTAGAATTAAATCCATTAGAAGCCTATCAAGAATTATGTAAAATCTCAAAAATGCCTTTTTCTTCTTTTTTGAAAATTACTGTTGATAATTCAGCAAAATATACTCTCTGTGCCTCTCCAGAACGATTTTTAAAAAAAATAGGAAACAGACTAATTTCTCAACCTATAAAAGGAACAGTAAAAAGAGGGCAAACAGAACAAGAAGACGAAGAACATAAAAACTACCTCAGAACAAGCGAAAAAGAACGAGCTGAAAATATGATGATTGTAGATTTGGTCAGAAATGATTTGGCAAGGACGGCAGAAATAGGAAGCACACATGTGAGCGAAATGTTCGGAATTTATACTTTTCAGCAAGTTCATCAAATGATTTCGACGGTAGAAGCTACTTTATCAAAAGACAAAAACTGGTCAGAAGCTATAAAAAACGCTTTTCCAATGGGAAGCATGACAGGCGCACCCAAAATAAAAGCTACTCAATTAATAGAAAAATACGAAAAAACAAAACGTGGTCTGTATTCGGGTTCGATTGGATATATTTCTCCTACTGGCGATTTTGATTTTAATGTAGTTATAAGAACGCTTTTTTATGATGCGTTTTCAAAATATGCTTCTTTCCAAGTGGGAGGAGCAATTACTTACGATTCTGACCCAAAAAGTGAGTGGGAAGAATGTTTGTTGAAAGCAAAGGCCATTCGGTCTTTATTTGAATAAAAAACTATTCCTTCCTAAATCGCACAAACAAAATAATAGCCAAAGAAAGCGAAATCAGAGCTGTTATTCCTACTTTAATAGAAGTTTGTGTATCAATTCTACTGACAATGACTTTATTATCTTTATTTTTTTGAGCTTCTTCTTCTGCCATAAAAGCAGCCAAATAAGTAGCTTTTTGAAGTGAATCGACAACCAAATAATCAGGGATTTTATCATTGAGAATGTAGAGAAGCTGGGAAGCTATTGTATCTGTTTTGATAAAAAAAGTAGAATCACTATAATTTTCTAATTCAGGTAAATAATTGCTTTCAAATTCTGTATCTAATCGCAAACCTTCTTCAATCCATTTTTTTTCTTGTTCGAAAATTGGTTTTAAATAGTTATCTCTTTCTTTTATTTTTTGCGCCAAAAAAACCAAAATATCTTCTGTATTATAACGGTCTTCTTTTTTGAGGTAATTTTGATGATGCAGCAGTGCCGAACTAGCCAAGAAAGTATATGATTTTTCGGCTTTGGAAGAGTATTTAGAAATAAGTTGAGCAGCTCTCAAATAAGCAAATGCTGCTACCTGTGCTGCTGCTTTTTGATTTTCTAATTGCTCTTTTTTATAAGTTACCTGTCCTTCTTCTAAAGTTGGTAAGACCGTTTTTCCTAAAAGCAAATCTCCAATAGCTTCTATCAGAATTATATTTTCAGAATGTGAAAAACGAAGAAGTTGCAACATCGCAAAAATAGCTTCATCGGTTTGTTTTTCTGTAAGAAGAATGTTTTTTTTATTTCTATCTTTTTTAGACCTAAATTTTCTAGCTAAGAAAGAATAAAAGTTAGGAATTTCATACATCTGTCGGCTGTCTGCCAAATCATCCACCGTAAAATCACCTTGTACGGGCAGCGTAATTTTGCGTCTTTGTTTTTTGGTAGCTCCTTTTCGTGCTGCACATTCAATCAAATAATCTATCCAATAGACTTGATATTTATCTCTCAAAGCTAAAGGGCTGTATTTATTGAGCAGCTTTTGAGCATAAAAACGAGCCTTATACAATTCTCTATCAGCAATATAAAAAGTGGCTAAATTTGCGTAAGTGCTATATTCTCCTGCTTTTTTTCGTTCCTTTGCAAGCATTAAGCGAATAGCATCGTTAGTTCTGCCTGTCAAATGATAAGAAACAGCTATTGCATCGTAGAGTATCAAAGAATCTGGATTTTTATTCCAAGCATCTTCATACATAGATATTCGCCAAAAATGGTAATTTTGTGAATGTTTTAAATGATTGCCTACCAAAACCTGCATCACAGTTTGGTAAGGAACAGCATTCAACTGACTCGTTTCGTTATCCCAAAGAGAAGCCGAAGCAAAAAAAGGATATAGAAACCAGACATTAAAACAGACATTTACACAAAAAACAAAAACAAACTTATTAATTATTCGATTGATACGCATAGCTCAAAATTACAATTTACTTGTATCAAAATCAGCTTATTTCATTAAAACTAAGCAAAAATATTTTATTTTTTATGAATCCAACAACCAAAAAAATTCTTCAAGTTAGTATTTCGCTACTTGTAGGAATTATACTTATTTATCTTTTGTACCGAAATATAGATACAAAAGAGATGATCGAAACCTTATCAAAGGCTGATTACAGATTTGTCTTTTTATCTATGTTATTAGGTTGTTTGGCGCATTGGAGTAGAGGTGTGCGTTGGACGATTGCGCTGTGTCCTTTAGGATATAAAGTTCAGAAAAGAAGGGCATTTGTTGCCGTTATGACAGGATATTTGATGAATACGGCTATTCCTCGTGCTGGAGAAGTGGCTCGTTGTGCCTTTCTGAAAAGAACTGATAATGTGCCTGTCGAAACTTCATTAGGTTCTGTTATTGGCGAACGTGCTTTAGATTTTGTGATTTTGGTTTCGATTACTACATTTACGTTTTTCGTAGAATGGGATATCATAAAAGCATTTTTGGACAAATATGCTGATTTTGGAATTTATGAAAAAATGTTTTATGATAATATCTGGCTGCTTTGGTTTTTGGTTGTGATGGGAATAGCAGCACTAGCATTGATTTATAGTTACAGAAAAGCAATACGTCGAAATCCTTTTGTCATCAAAATTCAAGTTTTTTTAGGGGGAATATGGCAAGGTATTTCATCAATAACAAAACTCAATAGAAAGCAACAATTTTTCTATATTGTGCATACAATTATCATTTGGGCGTGTTATCATTTGATGATTTATGTCCTTTTCTTTTCTATTGATGCGACTTCTGATTTGAGTGTAATGGCAGGTTTTACAGCCATGGTTATGGCTGGTGTGGGAATGGTTATTCCTATTCCAGGGGGGCTTGGTTCTTTTCACTTTTTTGTAGCACAAACACTAATTGCTTACAAGATAGAAACTGATACAGCCGAATACTTTGCTCTCTTTGCACATACAGCGCAGACTCTTATGATTGTTGTTATTGGTGGAGTAAGTACAACTATTGGATTATATTTGTGGGCAAGAAAACCAGTTAGCAGTAAGATAAAGTAAGAAGTAAATACTTCATCCCAAATTCCCATTTCCCATTTCCCATTTCCTAATTCCCATTTCCCATTTCCCAACCTCTAAAAATTCTATGAAAAAATTAGCTCTTTTAGTATTCTTGCTTTTGTCTTTTTCTTCGTGTGATACATTTTATACCCATCAATTCAAATTACAAAATAATAGTAGTGATACGTTGTGGATTAATTTTATAGAAAGCAATAGTTCTTTCAGAAATCAGTTTCCTGATACGCTTCGTCGTTTGCGTTTGCTTCCTACCAAATTACCACGAAATATTTATACAGAAACAGGTGAAAATTCGGCTACTGCACCAGATAACTATCAAAGTCAGATTGATATTTTTGATAATTTGAAAATAGCAACCATACGAAGTATTTATCCAGATACGACAGGAGTACGAAAATTTGATACTTCTGCTTTTATTCAAAAAGATTATTTGAATAGACGTTTTTGGGAGTATTTTATCGACAAAAATCAAGATGCAGGAGTATATTTATTTAAAATTGAAAACTCAGATTTGGAGTAAAACAAACAAAATTATTTCATAAAAGTTAGTAGAATAGAATTCTTATTCAATAGCGATTCTATTTTTTTGTATTAATAGTTCAATCTAATTTTTTAAACTCTTCTTTTTATGAAATTTATTCTTCGCTTAGGTATTTTCTCAATTCTTTTACTTTATATTTCATTTTCTGCTTCTGCTCAATTTATGGCTGAAGCCGAATTCAATATTCTCAAAACAGGATATAACAAAATTCAAGTTTCTAGAACAGAAGGAACTCGTTTTAATGTCGTCGATGACGGAAACGGTAATTTTGATAACAAGGCTTCATTTGCTTACCGTCTGCGTGTAGGTTATCGCTTCACAAATCGTCATAATGTCTTTGGCCTTTTTGCGCCTTTGCAGGTTTCGTATAATGTGAATTTTGATAAAACTACTCGTTTTTTTGAAGAAACTTTTTTGCCTTTAGTAGATACAAAAGTCAATTATCAGTTCAATTCGTATCGTCTGACGTATCGTTATGGTTTTGTAGTGACCGACAAAGCTCGTTTGGGTGTAGGTCTGACAGGAAAAATTCGTGATGCTTTTATTGAAGTGGAGCAAAATGGAGGTTCTTCTAAAAAATCAAATGTTGGTTTTGTTCCTTTATGGACTTATGGGATTTAGTTATAATTTCTAATAAATCTTTGTATGATGGTTAAGGATTTACAGGATTAGTAGGATTTTGAATACAGATTAATACAAAATGCTATTTATGAAAAAATTAAAAGGTATTTCTGTTTTGCTAACTTTCATTTATCTGTATTTTCAATCCTATAAATCCTACCAATCCTTTACAAAATCAGTTGCAGTATTTGCAGTTAATTTTCTTACCCAAAAAAATAAAGCTATTTTTACAGTTATCTCAAACCAACAGAAACTAAACTGTGTAAAAAAACGTCTAATTAGAAAGAGAAATTAATTTTTAAATACAAAACAATATGAATTTTCCAAAAGCAAATTACGTAGTTGATAAACAAGGGCAAAAATTATTTGTACAGTTATCTGTTTCAGAATGGGAAACTTTTTTGAAAGAAGTAAAACAACTAAAAGCAGAAATAGAACTAAAAAGACAATTAAAAGATGCCTTCAAAGAAGTAGGACAAATACAAAGAGGAGAAAAAAAGGCGACAACATTAAAAGATTTTTTGAATGAAATCTAATATAATCATTACCGAAAACTTTAGAAGAGAATCGAAGAAGTTATTGAAAAAATATGCTTCTTTAAAAGGAGAATTAATAGAGTTGGAAGAAACTCTACTAGAAAACCCTAAAACAGGAGTATTGATAAAAGAAAATATTTACAAGGTTCGATTAGCTGTAAAAAGTAAAGGAAAAGGGAAAAGTGGTGGATTGAGAGTAATTAATTATGTAATAAAGGTAGATATTAATGATGAGGAAGAAATTACTATCTTCTTGATGAGTATTTATGATAAGTCTATACAGGAAAACATATCAGATAATCGCTTAAAAAGTTTAGTTAACGAAGTAACAGATGAATTCTTAGACGGTTCAAATCAAGAGGAAGAATAACTACTAGTTTTTCTAACCAAAAAAATAAAGCTATTTTTACATTAACCTTATTCTTCAATCCAAAAAAATAGCCAGTTTTATGGAAACTCCTTCTTCAAAAATTCTAAACAAAAATTCCGATAAAAAACAAATTATCGTCGTTGGTGCAGGTGCAGCAGGACTTTATGCAGCCAGTTTGTTGATAGAACAAGGACACGAAGTAACACTTTTGGAAGCCTCCAACCGAACAGGTGGACGAGTTTGGACAAAAACAAATCGCTTTCCCTACAAATTAGAAATGGGTGCAGAGTTTGTTCATGGAAAAGGTACGCTATTTCATAAAATGGCAAAGAAAGCAGACAAATTACACAAAGAAGGCAATTCTTCTTTTCTTTGGCGAGATGAATTATTTTCAAACAAAAAAATCAAAAAACTGCAAGATGCAAAACAGTATTTTGCTGATTATGAAGAGTTTTATGAAGCTCATCATCACTACGAAGGCGATGATATTCCGTTGAGTAGTTTTTTGGAGCAGCATGACATTACGCCTACTCGTCAGCCTGATGCCTATCGTTGGTACGAAGCCTTTGCAGGTGCTTTGGGGACAAATTTGGATAGTTTGGGTATGAAAGCTTTAGCTGTAGAATCCTACCGATGGGAAGCTGGAGAGCAAAATTATAGAATGTGTGTAGGTTTTGAGAGCCTTTTGGAAGAATGGAAAGAGAAAACAAAACCCTTTTTGCAACTTGAAAAACCTGTTATTTTGGTGCGTTCTTTTGCAGAAGGAGTAGAAATTATTACAAAAGATTTTCAAAATTATAGAGCTGATGCCGTTTTGATAACTGTTCCTCTTACGCAATTAAAGCAAAATAAAATCATTTTCTTGCCCGAATTATCTCCCAAAAAACAAGAAGCGATTGATAAAATAGGAATGGATAATTTTGCCATTAAATTTTTCCTAAACTTTTCAGAGAATTTTTGGTCAAAAAAATACAATGACGGAGAAGAAACCGAATATTTGGTAGGAATGGAAGCTGCAAATGAATATTGGGAAACTGTTCCGTACATTAAAAATCCTTCTACATTTGGTCTGACGGCTTTTATTATGGGAGATAAAGCCAAACATTACACAGAAAATGGCTTTTCGAAAGGACAGATTTTAGAAAAATTAATTGATGAACTAGACAAACATTTTGACGGAAATGCGTCGGCTACCATTTTAGATTTTGAATATTTAGATTGGGCAAAGGTAGAATATATTGAAGGTGCATATTCGTATGCCTCTGTTGGTTCGCACAAACTTAGGAAACAGTTGGCTCGTCCGATTGAAGACAAAATTTTCTTTGCAGGAGAAGCCACACACTATAATGGACACTTTGCAACCGTTCATGGCGCACTTGAAACGGCTGAACGAGCTGTGGAGGAAATTATGGAAACGATTAAAAAGGTTTAAATTATGGATAAATTAACTTTGTGGAGATACTAGATATAATTTATCCATAATTAAATTATAGTCTGTAATTGTACTAATTCATCATAAATAATAAAAATGCTATTTTAGAACCTATTTCATTTTAGAAAAATAAGGGTCATTATTAATTAGATAAATTATTGTATTATTCTGCTGATTGTGGGTTACGACATTGTCAATAACAACTTTAATGGCATCTTGACTAATTTTGTTAAACATTGTTGTCCAATAAATAAATATAACATTTGTAGAAGTATCTATATTGTCAAGGCTTTGGATACAATCTCTTAGTTGTTCTTTGCTTACCGAAAATTCGTCTAAATCCACAGCAGAAGTTGGAGGAAAAACATTAAAACGACCCAAAGTATTCCAATTTAAATTACTCACTCCTCCTCTAACATAGCAATTAGCTTGAAAAGAGGTAAGCGAATCTCTATTAAAGTAATATAATTGTATAGGTTGGCTCATGTCTTTCACTTGAAGTTGATTTGTAGCTACTTTGTTTCTCATACATTCATAAGCTGCACTATCTTGATGAGTAGAGTAATAGACAATATTTTTAAAATCAATGCCTTTTATTATTTGTTGGTATTTTGATTCGTCGAATGATTCTATATTTTCAATACCATATTTTTTAGATAAGAAATTAGAGCAGGATGATAATGAAATAAATAATAAAATAAAAAACAGTTTTTTCATAACTAATAATATTTTTATTAAAGCGATATTAAAATTAAAAGGATAGATACCAGTTATTGATATCTATCCTTTTCAAAGTTTTAAAGACTAACTATATCGACTACGACTCCTATGTATTTATCTCTAGTGTCATCATAAACTGCTTTATAAATTCCAGATTTTATAGAAATATCCTCTAAATTGTATTGTTTTGCTATCTCATTTGGTATATGTACGTCTTCTAATATTGGTAAATATCCATCAGTTGTCAAACCAAAATTAGAATCACTATATTCATTAAAAGCAATAGATAATTTACCATTTTGTATATCTAAATCTACTTCTTCTGAATCATCAGCTTCATGTGGTTTTGGAGGATTAATAGGTATTACTAAGCAAACTCCAAGTGGAAAAGTACATCCTCCACCTCTAATGCCGTGCCACTTAAATCTAATTCTAGAATCATAGCTTGTTCCCAAATCGGAGCTTATTTTGTTATCTGTTTGAGATAAAAGTTTTTTTGAATTATATGTAATAGGTGTAGTCTTGAAGAATTGTAATTCGTATGGATTCTTAGTCGAATTTATAAACTCTGCTAAAGATATGTTTGAAAAGGAAGAAGTAACATTATCTTGATTTATGTCTATAATGCGAATAAGGAGTTAAAATTCAGTTAGAATTATGAATGCAGCCGTTAATTTAGAAAAAATATGTAACCATAATCCTTT